>NZ_JAUBPB010000136.1:0-4286 GCF_036700545.1 Microcoleus sp. SVA1B4 | reverse complement strand
TGTTCGTAGGTATCTACTATTAATTCATATTCTGTGAGTATTTCCTTAACTATTGCATGGTCAGCAGCGTTTTTTTTTACTTGTTCCAGCAAGCTAGATGGTAGCAATGGTCGCAGGTGCGGCAACCAATAGTTAAATGTATCATTAGCTGTAGACTCACTTACTCCAAACTGGATGCCGAGAAGTTGAAATGTTGTCATATGCCTCAGATAGACCAAGGTTAAAATTATTTGTTCGGTCAGAGATAGTTTGGCTTTTCGACCTCCTCCACCAGCAATAATTCTCACTTTCTTTGCTTCTAGTAAAGCTTGTTTTTCATGATGTAATCCTTCGGCATTTTGGAGCAATTGTTGTAACTCTTCATAGGCCAGACCAATTAATCGCTGTGTTTCTTTAGGATTTTCTTCAATATGATTCAGGATGTCGCTCATCTTTCTGTGTAAAAAAAGGTCTCTTATGTTCTTTTACCACATAATGTTACTATTTTGGAGATGTCTAGATAACATCTCTGCTCCTCAAACGAGATATGTGATTATATAAATGTGCCAAATAATCGGTATTTTAAACTACCAAATTAGATGCGATTACCCTGGATATATGGCAAGTCTAGCTGTTGTCCATATCCCGAATTCATAGCCATATTTCTCAAGTTCTACTTCAACTGTTTATCAAAGTAAATTAATGTATTCTTTTGTGGCTTTTCGGTAATTACCCTTCATCCTAAGCTGTTCGACCTTTAAAGGAGGATAGTAGGGTGCGGAGCGTCAATAAGCGTTTCCCATTTATAGTAAGTGTTCGCTTCTGAGGCAGCTTACCTGGATCGTTAATGGTTTAAATGCGTAACAGCTTATTATCTTTAAAAGTGTCTAAATTATCAGGAACACCATGAATGCTCCAATAAGCAATTTTTCTCAGAGAGCATCCTATTAGTTCAGCAGTTTGAGCTTGTGTATTTCCGCTCTTTAGCAATAAAAAAATTAAGGCTATGAAGCCGAATGTCTGGATGCTAATGCTCCTTTAATACTTGTTGAAGATTTTCCCTTGTCTCGGAACTGAGGAAGTTTTTAGTAGGCATTGACTTTTTATAAATATCATAATAATAATATGCAATATGCGTTTTAGATGCTGAACAGCTTAAATCTGAGAAAGGTTTCGCCTGAAAAACCCTCCCAAAGACAGTTTTAAATTATCCCGAACAGAGGTTAATGTAAGGCGATTAAATTCATTCAAGGATCTGAGCATGACATCTTCTACTATTGACAATCTCACTCAACAGCAATGGCATCAGCAATCTGCGGCCGATGCTGCGAAATATCTGAGGACAGATTTAGAAGCGGGATTGTCAGAAGCAGAGGTGTCTGAACGTCAGAAACTTTATGGTTTCAATGAAATCAAAGGGAAAGCAGGGAAAAGCCCCATCATCCGTTTCCTGATGGAATTCAACCAACCCTTGATTTATATTTTGTTAGTTGCTGGCATCGTCACCCTGTTGCTAAAGGACTGGGTGGATGCGGGGGTGATTCTGGGCGTGATGTTGATTAACGCCGTGATTGGCTTTATCCAAGAATCGAAAGCCGAAAATGCGATCGCCGCCCTAGCCAAATCTGTCACCACTGAAGCCACCATGATTCGAGGCGGGCAAAAGGTTCGGCTGAACTCCCGCGAACTGGTTCCTGGCGATTTGGTGGTACTGGCATCTGGTGACAAAGTGCCTGCTGACGTGCGGTTAGTTAATGTGCGCGACTTGCAGGTGAGTGAATCTGCATTGACAGGGGAATCCGTTCCCGTCCAAAAAGCAACCGAACCCCTAGCAACGGAAACGGTTTTAGCCGATCGCACCAACATGGCTTATGCCGGAAGCTTGGTGACATTTGGGCAAGCAAAAGGAGTTGTGGTAGCGATCGCCAACCAGACGGAAACTGGGCGAATTTCGCAACTGATGGATCAAAGCACCGGGCTGGAAACACCACTTACTCGCAAGATTGAGCAATTTAGTAAGAGTCTGCTGTACGTCATTCTAGGGTTGTCAGCATTCATGTTTGCTGTGGTGATGGGCAAAGGAGGAACCTGGACAGACGGCTTTAAGACCGCAGTTGCCCTAGCCGTGAGTGCCATTCCCGAAGGACTTCCAGCCGTGGTGACTGTCACCCTAGCGCTGGGGGTGGAGCGGATGGCCAAGCAACACGCAATTATCCGCAAACTCCCCGCCGTCGAAACTCTCGGTAGTACGACGGTAATCTGTTCCGATAAAACAGGCACTCTCACCGAAAATCAGATGACCGTCCAAGCTATCTATGCCGGGGGGAGTTCCTACACTGTTAGTGGGGTGGGCTATCTAGAGTCAGGCTCGATTTTACAAAACGATCGCCCCGTAGAGGTAAGTCAATTCCCCATATTGCAGGAATGCTTGCAGTGTGGCTTATTGTGCAATGACTCTCACCTGCAAGAACAAGAGGGGCAGTTATCTGTAGCAGGCGATCCCACCGAAGGGGCACTGATTGTCTCGGCGCAAAAGGCAGGGTTGACACTGCAAGAACTAGAGCAGGAACAACCGCGACTAGATACAATTCCTTTTGAGTCGCAGTTTCAATATATGGCAACCTTGCATCAGTCAAGAGAACTAGCCGATCGCCACAGGATTTATGTTAAAGGTTCGGCAGAGTCTATTCTCAAGCAATGTCATCACCAAATTGATGCAGATGGTCAAAACATCGACTTAAATCGAGAGGAAATTGAGCAAGTTGTCGATCGGATGGCATCCCAAGGTTTACGGGTACTGGCATTTGCTAAAAAAGAAATCTCTGCCCAAAAGCAGGGGATCGATCGCGAAGATATTGACAACAATCTAGTCTTTCTGGGACTCCAAGGCATGATAGACCCACCCAGAGCCGAAGCGATCGCCGCCGTGCGAGTCTGTCAGTCTGTGGGAATTCAAGTCAAGATGATCACGGGCGATCATGCCCTAACTGCCGCCGCGATTGCCCGTAAAATGGGACTGAGCCAAGAAGAAGATGCCCTAGTGTTCACTGGGAAGCAACTGGCAGAAATGGACGATCGAGAACTGGCGAATGCCGTTGAAGCTAGTAATGTGTTTGCGCGGGTTGCGCCTGAACAGAAACTGCGACTGGTAGAAGCTTTGCAGTCCAAGGGCGAAATTGTTGCGATGACTGGAGATGGGGTCAATGATGCCCCAGCACTGAAGCAGGCAGATATTGGCATAGCGATGGGGATTACAGGTACGGAAGTTGCCAAAGAAGCAGCAGATATGGTGTTGACCGATGATAACTTTGCCTCCATTGAAGCCGCCGTAGAAGAAGGACGCACCGTTTATGGCAACCTGCTGAAAACCATTGGGTTTATCCTACCCGTCAACGGTGGAGAGGCGCTGACCATATTGGTGGGAATCTTGGCTGGTACAACCCTGCCAATTTTGCCGGTGCAGATTCTCTGGGTGAATATGGTGAGTTCCGTCGCCCTTAGTGCCACTCTAGCGTTTGAGCCCAAATCGGCTGAGACTATGCAGCGAGCGCCCCGCCGTCCCAATGAACCCCTGTTAACGAAAAAATTGCTGTGGCGCATCCTGATTATTTCAATCTTCAATCTCATTGCTGTACTTGGAATTTTTGAATGGGCTTCGCAAGCCACAGGTAATATCAATTTGGCTCGGACAATGGCAGTCCATACCCTCGTTTCCGCAGAAACCTTTTACTTATTGAGTATTAGCCAATGTATTCCATCTCTGTTTGCGTATTTAAAAGATCGCACTCAAGAAATTGCCTTTATTCCTGCTATCGGTGTGGCTTGTGTGTTTATATTTCAAGTTTTCTTTAGCCAGTTGACTTTCATAAACCCGCTATTTGCTACCCAACCGCTTAGTTTTATCCAAGCTCTCATTTGTATCGGTGCAGGGATTCCAGTCATTGTGCCTGCTCTGTTGTTAAAGCGGTTTGCTCCTCTTGCTTAAACTGATAGCGATCGTCACTCTAATTGGCGCGGCTGGAATTTATGCGTTTGAGCGCGAACTTCCTAATCGATCGCCCTATGTGGTTATTTGAGGGCAACACAGGCCACATTTTTTGTGAGTCAGGATGCTGAGAGCGATCGAGCAGAAATAGCGGCTACACAATCAATTCAAGCTGTGGAAACAGAAATTACTGCACTGCCAAGGTTCAAGCCTGCTTGACGAAAAGGTTTAAGCCTGTGAATTGCTAAGGAATGAGAATTAAATAACTTCCACTCTTGAAAGTGGGATGGGCGTCCCGCCCGGCCAAAAAGGACGGGCGGGA
>NZ_JAUBPB010000135.1:0-4450 GCF_036700545.1 Microcoleus sp. SVA1B4 | reverse complement strand
GCCCGTCCTTTTTGGACGGGCGGGACGCCCATCCCACTTTCAAGAGTGGAAGTTATTTAATTCTCATTCCTTAGTCGTCTTCAGACGACTTTAGCTTTGAGGCAGGGGTTGAAACCCCTGTCGGACTGTCGGACTATCGGTTGCACGTTAAGTTGACACCTACGGGCACGGCGCTTTCCCTACAGGGGTTACAACCCCTACCGGACTGGGGTTTTGACGTTTTTGGGCACAGGAAGAAGGGCACGGCGTCTAAGCGCTTACCCGTAGCTTCAGATGGATGCAATGGCTAAAATAGTGTGATTTCTACCTAAAGGACTAGATATTTGCACGCAGTATCTGTCAGAATCTTTTTTAAGAAATGTTAACGTGAGACATCTTGGGAATTACCAGTTCCGCTCACCCACTCTAAAAATCCTTGAAGTGAATTCTGTCGGGGTAGCGATTGTTCCGTAGCGGCGAGCACACACCCGAAAAAGACCACACTGCCCAAAATTGCAATCAGCGGCAAAGGCTTACCCAGCCCAAAGTCCCGCTGAAGCCGAGCTAAGGGTCTGCTCTCGCGCCTGAGCATCTTTCCTACCGTCAGTTGTTTGAGACTAAAAGGATCGCGCACAAAATGACCGCTCCAGCTAATTACCATATGAGAATGGCAGTGGGGGCAAGTGAATAGTCCACTGACCATCCCGACGGGGCCTACGACGCTGGAACGGTTGCAGATCGGGCAAGTGACAGAATGAGTGTTATAGGTGGGAGCGTTCATAACTGTTTTTCTTGAGTAAAAAAAACTAACAAGTAATTGGGAGCCTGTGTTAACGCCAAAGGTATAGACCTTGAGAGGCACTTTTCCTTAATTCCTAGTTTACCGCTCCAATCGGGTCGATCGGAGCTCACTGCTTGGGAAAACCTGCAAATTGCCAATCCCGCAACGAGTGCAAGTCTGGAGCACAGGTGAGATTATATTGCAAAGGAGTTACGGTTATTCTGTTGTCGCGAATAGCTTGTACGTCTGTAGGAATATCATGTGGCACCGCCGAATCGGCGATTTCTTCTACATCTTCTAACAATTCCCCAGCCAGCCAATAATAAGTTTTGCCGCGCGGATCGGTGCGCTTTTGAAATATGTCGAAATAGCGGCGAATGCCTTGACGGGCGATCGCAACTCCGGTAATTTCTGCTTGTGAGACTGCTGGTATGTTGACATTCAACAGCATCGGTTTCGCCATTGGCTGTTTTTCCAACTGTGCCAGCAAGCTGACAGCGAAATCCACCGCCGGCCCAAATTCCTGCGAAGTAAAGCTCGCGAGGCTGAAAGCAATGCTGGGAATGCCTTCCATAATTCCTTCCATTGCTGCCGAAACCGTACCCGAACAGATGATATCCGTGCCTAAATTGGGCCCGTGGTTGATACCGGAAAGGACAAAATCCGGCGGTTTGTCAAGTAAAGCCCACAAAGCAAGTTTCACGCAGTCGGCGGGAGTACCCGAACAGGCCCAAGCTTGGACTGCGGGCTCAAAAATAGATTCGACAATTTCGGCGCGGATGGGTTGGTGCAAGGTAAGGCCGTGGCCGGTAGCGGAGCGCTCTCTGTCGGGACAAACTACGCTCACATCGTGGCCAGCGGCGGCGAGAGCGTTGGCGAGGCTGCGGATGCCTTGTGCAAAGATGCCGTCGTCGTTGCTAATTAAAAGTTTCATTGAAATTTTTATAGGCCTTATAGCAATCTTAAACTAGATTCAACTAGGGCGATCGCTCTAACCTCGAATTCCCTATTACAAATTATCCATAACTGCCATCAATCTAAAATATAAAATTTAAAATCTAAAATCAACAAGCTGTCGAGCCAAAATTGCGCTAAACTCAACTTGGCCCAAAACAGCCATCAATCTAAAATCTAAAATCTAAAATCAACAAGCTGTCGAGCCAAAATTGCGCTAAACTCAACTTGGCCCAAAACTGCCATCAATCTAAAATCTAAAATCTAAAATCTAAAATCTAAAATCAACAAGCTGTAGAGCCAAAATTGCGCTAAACTCAACTTGGCCCAAAACAGCCATCAATCTAAAATCTAAAATCTAAAATCTAAAATCAAAATGACTGTCCAGCTAAGCGACATTGAAACTCAACTAGAAACCCTCGGTCAAGAGTCCAAAAGTGCGATCGCCAGTGCCAATACCCTCGAACAACTCGAACATTTGCGCCTCGGCTACCTCGGCAAAAAAGGCCAACTCTCTCAAATTTTAGGCATGATGGGCAAACTGTCGCCAGACCAGCGGCCCAAAGTAGGGGCGATCGCCAATACAGTCAAAGAAGCCCTGCAAGCCGATTTAGAAGACAAGCGCGCCGCCCTCCAAACCGCCCAAATCCAAGCCAAATTAGCCTCAGAAACCATCGATGTCACCATGCCGGGGATTTTTCGCCCCCAAGGCCGCGTTCACCCCTTAAACGCCGTCATAGACCGCGCTCTCGATATCTTTGTCGGCCTCGGATACACCGTCGCCAACGGCCCGGAAATGGAGACAGATTATTATAACTTCGAGGCCCTGAACACACCGCCAGACCACCCAGCGCGGGATATGCAAGATACATTTTACCTACCAGGCGGCGACTTACTGCGGACTCAGACATCATCAGTGCAAATTCGCTACATGGAACAGCACAAACCCCCGATTCGGATTGTCTCTCCCGGCCGCGTTTACCGCCGCGATACTGTCGATGCTACTCACGCAGCAGTCTTCCACCAAATTGAACTTTTAGCAATTGATGAAGGTCTGACATTTACGGACTTGAAAGGCACAATTAAAGAGTTTTTGCGACAAATGTTCGGGCAAGATTTGCCGATTCGTTTCCGCACGAGTTACTTTCCCTTTACGGAACCTTCGGCCGAAGTGGATTTGCAGTGGAACGGCAAATGGCTGGAAGTTTTAGGCTGCGGAACGGTCGATCCTAATGTTCTTAAAGGAGTCGGTTTAGATCCAGAAAAGTATACTGGGTTTGCGGCCGGTTTTGGTGTCGAGCGGTTCGCAATGGTACTTTATGAAATCGACGACATTCGCCGGGTTTATGCTAGCGATTTGCGTTTTTTACGGCAATTTTAAAGCATGGTTTGGGGTCGGTTCTACAAACCCTCTAGAGATTTTGCTTAAGCTACATCAATTTTTCAGTTTCAAGTAAGCAGACAAGAGCCACAAAACCAGAAGATATGGTGGGCGGGTGAGTGCAAGTAACTCTTGCTATCCGACTTCTTTCAGGTCAAAACCCGCCCCCTCACATCAGTTTATTTATGCCCGCTGACTTAAGTAGACAAGGGCTTTGCACTTACCTACTTATTTATTTTCTACTTGCTAAAAACACCCTTGATGCTGTCAACAGCGCTCTCGACAGCATTCTTGGTATTATCTACTGCTTTCTGAGTCCGAGCTGAATCTTCCGATGCTCTTTTCTCAATGGTGGCCGCATCTTTCTTAGCTTTGCGCTCTACTACACTACCATCCTCCGATGAGCGATCGACTTTAGCAGCATTTGTCTTGGCAGTTTCCTTAACCTTCTCTTCTGTATCTCGGATGAAGTTCTTGGCTCGTCCAGCATCTTTGCTGGCTTTTTCTTGAACCGCATCGCCCGCATCTGCTGCTGCGATCAAGTTTACAGCAGGAGAAGCCATTGCTGCGGTGTTGGAGAAGAACGCACCAGACCAAACGAAGGCCATCGCTGACACGCAAAGCACAGTTGTAGCCATCCAGCGCCCGACAGTCGAAAGCCGTTTCGTAAAAGAATTCAGTTTCATAGAATACAAAAGGAGATATGACATTCTATTTTTACTCGATTTGAGCGATCGGCGGAACCGTTCTCTAGAGAGAGGTTATCCGCCCACAACGGTTAAAAAAGTTCCCTCTTTTGATAGATTCAAGCCAGGAAAGTCAGTCAATTTTAGATTTTAGATTTTAGATTTTAGATTTTAGATTTTAGAGTTGACTCCCCAGTCGCCCTTGGGAATCTTGAACTTTGGTGAGTCGATTGTAGATTTTAGATTTTAGATTTAACAATTAATATCAAATCTGTTAGCATCGGGATTATTCATCTATCTCTTCTCTGCATCAGCGTGAATCAGCGTCAATTAATTGTCATCTGCGGTTAAGCAATTTTCTTGTTTTTACCGCAGATACAGGCAGATTAACACAGATTAACGCAGATGAATTATATCAATTCCGGTTGCAGCTTCGGAATAGTAAATTAGAGTTGACTGTTCACGGCGTCAACAGTCAACCGTCAACAGTCAACATCATTACGGTGTTACCGGAAATGATATAAGTAGGTGCGACAGTCAAGCTATCATCAATCGGGCGATTATTGTCATAAAATATCGCTTCTAAGGAATGATATCGTTTCCGGTTGTATCGGAATGATTTAACCGCAGAGGGCGCAGAGAACGCAGAGGGAGAGAATACAGAGAGGA
>NZ_JAUBPB010000003.1:6974-207634 GCF_036700545.1 Microcoleus sp. SVA1B4 | reverse complement strand
GTTCTATCATATAGCGGAGGGCGAAAAATTTTGGCTCTTATCATACTTTTAACCATTTACAAAACCGGGATGCTCCCATTTTGCCTGACCAAGCCCAGGTTAAATTTACCCAACTGGATACAAAATTTTGGATAATTTTCGGCTCTCTGTACAGTTCATCTTGTTCTGCAATTCGTGCTGCGGTTCCGTCTTTTAACTGGACAAATGTAACTTTTCTTTGAGATAAAGCTCTCAAACTAACTGTGTTAACTAAAACAGCAATTGTTAGTAAAAAAACAAAGCTGGTTAGCAGGATAAAACACAAGGCTAAGGTGTTTTTAGATTCGGGAAGTAAGGGTTGAGATTGCTTAAGTTTGACATTCATAAATTCTAATGTTGAGTAGTGGTGAATTTGAACAAATTTTGGTGGACGAATTCAGTCCTAAAGGAGTTTTCCGGCAACAAGACCAATCGCGTTACTGGCAATATCTGTAAGTTGTTTGGTGCTATTGGCGATCGCACTGTACAAAGCAGTTCCTCCACCCTTGGCTATTAACACGGCTAGAACGGGAGAAAACACAGCTAAAAAGAATAAAAAGGCGATATCTGTAACTAACTCTGCATCGGATTTTACAATCACTACGGCGACTAAGCCAACGACGATGTTGTAGCCCAATTGCACTCCAAATAACGACATAAATCCTATTAACCAAGCCCAGATTGGTTTTCCTTGCAGCGGCAGCAGCGACAAGCCCATTGCCAGAGGTCCGAATAGAGCTGTTAGCAACAATGCTGCTTCTAAAATATTGACAAAGGCCCACTGTACTGATCTAAGAATTAAGCGAATGATGGGCAAGACAGTAGACCTAAAAACTTGTCCTGCAAAATCGCCATTTCCTATATCCTGAAGATTTGCAACATTGCCTAAATTTTCGACAAATCGCTGCAAGCTTTTGAGAGGTCCTCCATTTTGCTGTTCGGCTGCCTGGAGGATTTGTTGAGCGGGCTGTTTTTTGCTGTTCCAACATTCCACTAAAGCTGATCCAACTTTGCCCTGACATTCGCTGTAGAGTTTTTCGATTTCTTCTTTGCCAGCACTGGTGAGGTTAACGTCGCTCAGGGCAGTTCTGAAGGTCATTTCTCCGACTTGAATCTTCATAATTTCTTGAACTTGAGTGCTGCCTACAGCTTTGATGAATTTGACACTTTCAGCTAAGACTTTACCGTTGTTGCTGAGAAATACTACAATTACGAGTGGCCAGATAAACATGGCTACTAGCTCTGACCAAGACTGTTTTTCGATGATTTCTTTGCCACTGGTGACAGCGAGGTAAGTAACAGATATTCCCGCTAGAATTAGTCCTAGTTTGACTAAGGCAATCCAGAGAGAGGATTCTTGAGTGTTGAAGGTGTTAAACCAAACTAAATTCCACGATTCGACGGTTTTTTGAGAGACTTCTATGGCATCAGAGAGAGTGTCCAGGGCTTGTCCTGCTGTGCTAGTTTGGGCGATTAGTTGTGTCAGCATCGCGGTGTCTCCTTTTTGTGATTTCAGTCTTCGCTTGCCCCTAGGGTGATGCCTCCCGGCATTTGAAACAGTCCGGCTTGAGTAGAAGAAGCGGTAGCAGCCGCAGCATCCTGCCGTCTCTGGGCTGTGTTAATTTCGTTGAGTTCTTCAGCCTGTTGAGCATTGAGAATGTTGGCAAAACTGCGATCGATTTGAGCTTGCTGGCCCTGCATGACTAAAGCACTTTGATTTTCTGCTGATAAGGCTGCTTGCTTAGCTGCGATCGCACTTTGTTGAGATATGTTTCTCATAATGTTCTGTGTGACATCTTGACCTTCTGAATCAGCACCCAATTCCATTGAATTTTGGCTCTCGCGATGAGTTTGCTCTACGTTTTGCTGGACAATTTCTTTCATCTGAGCTTGCTTTTGTTGAGCTTCTTTACTGAGAGTGGCTTTATTGGCTTCACTGACAGCACTTTCTCTTTCTGCGAGTTCGGCGGTATTCTCTTTGAGGCTGTAAGAATCTTGCGGTCTCTTCTCTAAAACAGCGGATAGTTTTGTCCCTTCGCTTTCGGAGGTGTTGCCATCCATTATGCTTTTAACTGCTTCTTTTAGGTCTGGAACTTTCAATTCTCCCAGGAATGAAGAGAGGGTTGACTCTATTTCACTGCTGAAATTTTCTACTTTGTTTAACAAATTGTCCCAGATGCCTGAGATGCTGTCGGAGATGGTGGAGATGGTATCTGAAATTTCGCCTGTTATGTCGCTAATTGTGTTTTCTATACCTCCTATTTCTTTCGGGTTGCTCAAGAAGTTATTAGCTGATTGTTGGATTTGGCTTTCTATTTGTTGATTGGGAACTGTGAAGCTGGAGCGGTTGAAAGTGCTGCTGTTAGGATTGTTTGAGGTGGGAAGCTGTGTTGCAGTCGGATTGCTGTCAGAGGTTTGAGCTTTTGCTTCAACAGAATTTAGTATTAAGCTCAGCCAAATTGCAGGAATGCCGAGGGCAAGTTTGACAAGAAATTTCGGTGATTTCATCGGTTTTTCTCCGTCTAGCTAGCAATAAGGTCTTGAGGGGATTTGTGTCCATTGATATCAGTGACTGCATTCTTGCCAATATTAGCTAATGAACGTCCTTCTTTAACGGCTTGTACATATTCAGAGGCAAATTGTTTGAGTGCTAGCAATTGCCCTTTTAACGTATTGGGATAGTGAGCCATAACTCGGGCGCGGGCCATCAATTCAGCTTGATTGTTAGCCACACTTGCTAATATCATTTCGCCTGGATAGTATCGGCTTTGCCAGAAACGACCTCCTTTTTCAATTAGCCAATTGGAATAAAGGTCGGCAGCTCTGGGAAGGAAAGCTTCTGTGGCATTTTGGCTAATAATTTCAGCCGGATATCCCAAATTTTTGATCCAAGAAGTGGCTCCGTTTGATGTCAATCTTCCGGTAATTCGATACACCATGTTTTGCATAATCATAGTTCCCGCACTACAATCGCAAATACTGTCGATATCTTGGGCTAGCAAGAGCACTGAAATGCCATTTTTTCTACCCACTGCACAGAGTTCGCCTACTACTTCAGCAAATCCGTCTTTCTTAAACAAAATCGAAAGTTCGTCTCCGATAAATAGGCTTTTAGGGTGAGAAAGTGCGTTGCGGATGCAAGCAGCATGGGCATTAATTGCCATCAGGTATTGGTCTTGTTCGTTGCCCAGACCGCTAAGGGCAAAAAACTTAACAGCGGGTTCGGGTGAAAATGTACTCGGTCTGCCAATTGCTTTCCCTAAAGGTGAGGCTAGTAATGCGTTGCATTGAGTGATAATTTGGTTGATGGCAATGCGGTCGAAGTCGGTAAAGTTTTGTAGGTTTAGTTGCTCTTTTGTGCAGAACTTTAGGAGGTTTGTGAGGGTTGGCATTTCTTGCCACGCGGTCGATTTCCAGCCTTTTTCAAATGCCGTATTGTAGCGCTCGATAATGTCTGGGTCTTCCAGAAATTTTTTCAGAGTTAGCAGCAAAATGGCATCGACTCGCTGCGCTAATTTTGGGTCGCGGACTTTACCCATGCTGATAATAGTCAGCGCTTTTCGGATAAACTCTTTCCATTGGTCTAGTCGGCGCGATCGCTCTTCTCTGTCAAAACGCCTCAAATCGGGTATTTCGAGTAGATTTGAGCTGCCAGAGGTGATGTCGTAGTACGCACCGTCGTCGCCTAACAGTTTCACTGCTGTCTCAAAGGTACTGCCGCTTCCTGCTGAGATGTCCATACCCACTACTGGGATATTAGCGGCTATTGCATCGGCTGCAAATCGCCATCCCAAAACACTTTTACCGGAACCAGACTCGCCTGTTATGACAGCGCGGCTGGTTTGGTTGTGCATGAGGTCAACGTACACGGGTTTGCCGCCTTTGGTGATGAATTCAACTCCTTTTGAGTCCAGGTCTCTTACAGCAGTTAAGGGCAAAATACCGGGGACAGTTTCGGTGTCTAAGGTAAGGCGGCGTTCGTTAATTAGCGAACTGCTATGCAGCAGCCAGCTTACAGTAATGGGCAAAGTTTCTAGCCACAGTTGCCAAGCAATGTTGCGCTCTCTTAATACCTTGGCAGAGCCGAAGCTGTGGGAGAGCATTTGGCAAGCGTGTGTTAGTTGCTCCGGTGTTGGTCGGTAGACTAAGAAGGTGACAGCAGCGTGAATTGCTCTTGCACCTTTGTACATTTTTTTCTGGGCTTCAAAGGATTCTTCCTGTTTGACTTCTGCTCCTACATCGCGACCTTGACCTTTTTCTAAAGCGCGTTTTTTGGCACTTTTAGATTGTTTAGCTTGCCTTGCTAAGTTGTCTTGAATAATAAAGTTGGGAGCGGCGCTAATTTCGACAACTGCTTCAGTATCGCGGATAATGTAAAGAATTTTCAATCCCCCAATGGCTGCGGACTGATTCACCAAGCTTTTGAGCATTATTTGGTAAACTACTAACGAACTCTGATTAAATGTTTGGTAGGTCCTCAATAATTATTCTTCAATATACCAGCAATACTTCGGACAGTTTTTTAACTGCCCTGTAAGCCTTACGGAGGAAGCCCTGCCATTTTTAACGGATTTTCTGAAACGAGTGCGCTGAACTTAAACCTTGAAAAAATAGTCAACCTTGAAAAAATAGTCCAGCATATAGCCAGCAAGGGTTTAGGACACTAGACTAGATATAAAACTGTCCGAATTATTGATACCAGGTTATGCTAACATAAGATTTAGATGCGTTCGCCCTGGAGGCAAGAATTGTGGTTACAGAAAGGGAACTTATTTGTCAGTTGAATTACGGAACTGAAACTGTTAGGGCGGATGTGGTTCTTTCCCAGTCCGACGACTGCTCTGTTATTGCCACCATAACTCCGCATCGACACATTAGTTTGATTTCTTCAAACGTAGATTGTTTTATAGAAAGTATTCCTAATTGTTTATCTTCACTTTGGCTAAAAAAAACACCCGTGACAATTTCAGAACAAAATAACCAGTTAAAAGCGAAGTTAGGTGTAGCAGAGCTTGACTTGCAGAATCTTCCTTCAGATAAAGATATAGTTTCAGTCCGAATGTATTTAACTAACCTATGTCCATATTTTTTCCAACCAAATATAAAATTTGATATTAATATTACAGGACAGCCACGAGTTGTATTATCTGCTCACAAAGAAGGAGCGACAGAAGTAGGGATATCAAATATTGCTGAAATTTCTCAAATCCCATACTCTGATTTAGAGAATATCAAAAAATTCATTAATTCAATATGCTGGCTTTGTTCTTTCGCGTCTGGACGGCTTTCCGCAGTTGCCAGAATGGAGGTACTACGTAACGAAGAACTTATCTACCAGGAACTTACATCTGTTGATACCACACTAAACCAAGGGCCTAAAGTCATCTTTGATGTAGACGATCTAACCCAGTTCGTTGAACACAGCTATAAATACTATCAGCAGATTGCTACTACATACAATCTGAATAATTTAATTAACTTAGGTCTTCTGGCTAAGCATACACCTTATATAGAGGTTAAAACTCTATTAATGTGTAACTTTCTGGAAGTCCTGCGTTATAATTATGCACTAAATGTTTGCTGTCCATCTGGAGTTTTTTATAAAAATGATAAGGACTATTTTTACTTAGTCAGTAATGGAATTCGCAACAGAAACTCAGCTTCTTTTCAGGATATAGTGCAACACTTCTGTACAACCAATAGACTCACGGGTTGGCGTTCTTCTTTCAAAGATATTCGCAATGAGATCGTACATACTGGGAATATAACTGGCTCAAATTCTCTGGAAAAAATCCAAAAATATCAAGACTTACACCATTTCTGCGATCGAGTGATACTTGCTCTTCTCCAATGGAATTTAGTCTCAGGTCACTATATACCGAGAAATTGCCCCAATAACCGGAATCCAGCAGTTTTAGGAGTTAACCGGGTGGCATTTACAAACGAGTGATGGGTCGCGGGGAGTTACATAAATGTAGGACGGAAAAGTTGTATGAAACTAGGAAAAACAGAAATTTGCACATTTCACAATACAAGTGTTAACTCTATTAGAAAGCAGGTTTTGCCTGATGTAATTTCAGATACTCTGCCAGAAAAAACAAGCTACTCCGAGACAAATTAGAGCTATAAACCAGATTCCAGAAAGTAAGAGAACTGCGCCTAAAGCTCCAACCCCTAAAGCAATCAGTTTCTTAACTTTGTTTTCACTACTATAGTCGGATGGATTTTCAAAATTCGTTAAGCTTGAACTACTGGAGAGATTGGATTCGATGGTTTTCTCTTGTTCTCTCTCTACTACAACTATAATTTTCTTTTCCAGTTCTAGCCAACATTTATTAGGATCAACTTCTACTCCTTTACACTCAACATCCCACTGATTCTCAATCGAGTAAAACACAGCCATATAATTACTAGCTAACCAAGGATCGCTTGATGCTGAACGTACATTTGGATAGGTTCCATTTAATTTTTTATAAGCAGCGAGACAAGCCTTTGTGCAAACAATAAACTCTTCTAAATGCTCTTTTACAAGCTCATAACTTGCAGGTTTTGGTGACAAGCTTTTGTCAGTGGAGTCAACCATTGGAAGGAGACACCAGATATTTTTAGACGGGGTATCTAAATCTTTTTCCAATTGTGCCCCGATAGAGAGATTGTTTCCTACTGGCATACACTGTAGCAAAGCACCATCTTCTGGAAAAATTTGTGTTATACAGCTTGCTTTAGATATTCTTTTGTCACTTTTTTTCAGATCCTCAGTTAAATCTTCTTGATTTTTGAAAGAATCGTACACAGATTCTAACCTTGGTTGCTCAACTAGATCGTAATCTCTACAACCGAGAAGATTCAGAAAAGCATTTGCTCGAAGGGCTGACTGCCTATTGTTCTGGTTAAGAAAAAGATTTTGGGTAATCTTGCCATCCTGTACAGCCTTTTGAATATCCCCCAATTGATAAAAGGTAGTAGCCCTATTCATATAAGCATCCGCGTAATCAGCTTTAAGTTGAATAGCACGGGTGTAGTCTTCCAGAGCACTATTATGTTCACCTAGCTCATTTTTCATATAGCCTCGGCTGTAGTAAGCTTCAGCATAATTAGGATCTAGCTGGATTGCTGCACTTAAGTTTTTTATTGCTGCCCTTAAATCACCCCTCTGAAAATCAAGACTAGCTCGGTTAAAGTAATCCTTTGAATCAGTGCTAGAAATTTTAAGATTTGCGGTAACTAGAACACTTTGACCACAGCCAGAAAAAGCCACAAGAATTTGCTCAGATGGATCTGTTATTTCATCCATCTTTGCTTGTACCAGGCGAATAATCTCCCTATCGTTATTAGCAAATTTAGGTAAGTCGCTTCTCGGAACATAAGCCAACTCTGATATGTCAATGTCAATACAGTTGTTTTCATCTAGATGCACACCCACGAAAATCAGACCAATTCCATGATCGTGATAGCCTTTTTGAGCAATTTTCGTAAAGCTATCCTTCGCACCATAAACCATCGTCTGGGCGTATTGTTCTAACTGCTCTTTAGATACAAGAGACATATTGACACCTCAATCTCCTATAGTGTTTTGTTTGATTGTCTTATTAACTCAGCTAAATATCTAACCTGAACTTAACGTAGTATTACATGAGTAAACCAATCCTATCAAAGCACCAATACCCAAGGTTGTCAACAGGATACCCCCCGCCCGCGTTCATAAGTCGCCAGAGTCTTATTAATCCGCCCCACCCACCGATCGCACGCTAACTCAAAATCCTCTGGTTTCGCACTCTCTTGAATCAGCATCTCCAATCGACCAGTAGCCAACAAAATCAAAAAGATGGGGTCAGTTGGCTCAATTTTTCCCTTAAAAGCCAACTCCAAAGCTTTGCGCCTGTACTCCTCAGATTGCCCCTCTAAAGCAAGATCCAGCAAAGATTTAGTATCAACAACACCATAACTCATGGCAACATCCCCATAGTTTCAAATGCTTCGTAAGCCGACAACATAAACGACTTAATTCGCTGCCGTCCCAGCACACCGAGTTCCTGGCTATTCCTTGCCAAATCAAAAGTTATTCCCTGACAAGGATTTTAGTTGCTCCAGTTTGGTTATATGCTTCAAAAATTGCATCCTTCAGCGGTTGTGAGAGGTGGACGGGGATTGCAGCAATGTCTTCAGGTTGAGACGGCGATCGCTCTTGACAAGGAGTTGGCGATACAAGCGATCGCCCTTGACGAGGCGTTGGGGATACGGATTGCGATCGCTCTTGACAAGGAGTTGGCGCGACTTCTGAAAGTTCCTCAACTGATTCAATTAGTCGCACAGAGCTAGGGTTGATGTTTAAGATCAGAGCACTACCTTTAGGCGAGGGTTCAATAGTGGCCTCAAAGGTAGTACCGATCGGCAATTTAGGTGAATTAGCAGAGAACATAGCTAATTCTTGTCCGTCAAGGAGGACAATAGGGCTGCCGTCGCGCCTTGAATCGGTACCGCAAACAGAACCCACCTCAAAAGTCAATGTTTTCTGCCTCCATTTGGGACTGCTAAAGTCAACATCTTTCAAGTCATTGTACTTCTGCCCAATCAGTTCCGCTCTGTCAAACTGAAAGGTTTGCAATTGCTCGCAAATTTCATCCGTAAACAAATTGAGAACCAGTGCTGCTTTAGGTGTTTGGTTTTGGGACTCAAGCCAAGTATAATCAGCAGGAGCTACAATGCGTGAACTGACATCTTTAGTGCGACCAAGACCATCGCGGTAAGTTAAGTCTAAACTGTCGATGTCATTGGCATTGCCGCCAAACTTCTTCTCAAGAATTCCCACCAGTTTGTCGCTGGGTTCAATTAAGGCAAAATTGACCATTGGCAGACTCAGATGCAAAGTTGCTTCATATTTAATGCCTTTGCTGTCTAACAATTCTTTCCAATGTCCAGCTAAGTCTTTGCCAACTGGCTGTCGCTTCTTATCCCTGACAGTCTTACCGCTGCCGTCCAGTTCAAATTCCTCGAAAGGGACGCTCAGAACGTAAGTGTCTTTTGGCATTGCTTCGTGCAGTCGCTCGTACTCAGGTTCAAGGTTGAATTCAATCAACAGTTGCCGAGAAAGTTCCTTACAAGCTTTGCGAGGAACTTCTAAGTTGGGATTTGCGGTTTCGACGTGCCACATAGCACTAGCAGCTAAAAACCGTTCTTCAGGGTCAGTCCAAGCTTCGGTCACATCGGCTCTTAAGCTCTCGTATAACTTGCTGACTGCTTCTTTAATTGCCTTAGAATCGCCGCCGCACTCCAAGTGAATTTCACCCATCCTTTCTCGATAGCGTTCCTTAATATCTTGCGCCCACCTGACATAATATTTCTCCCATTTTTCTCGCTCATCTAAGTCCGAAGGAGACTCAAACAAGTAGCGAAATTCGTCGCGGTGCCGGCTTTTTAGACGAGTCGGTTCCCACTCTGGGTTAACAGCCTCTCTAGCAATGCAATTGATAGCGGTGCCGTCTCCTATAGGTAATGGCACGGTTTTGTAAAGCCTGGGGTCGTCTTTGTAGTCAAATAGGTAGCTTGGGTGCTGTTCTGACCACTGCTTAGCCTTGGACAGCAGGGTGGGGTGGTGGTCTTCGGTGCGAGTAGCACTTTTGGGACTGTCCACTTCAATTTGCAGGGCATCAAATAGCTTTCCAAGAAGCTGCCGCTTCTGTTGATTGAATAAACTTTCTGGCTGTCCCGGTTCTGCTGCTGATGATTGCACTCTCCCGATTAAGGTAGCCACCCAGCCGATTTTATTTTGGGCGATGGCTACGGCAATTTGCCGCAATTTGGTATACTTGCGATCGCCATTACTATCGGTAGCTTTATTGTAGTCAACTTTCTCTCGCTTCTCAACAGCATCGTACTCATTCTCTTGATTAGCGTGCCTGGTTTCAGAGGCGATATTCGGCATTCGGGAAGCAGGCGTAATCACTAATTGATCGCCGTCAAAATCGCATTGATGATGCTGCATGGCTTGGTCGGAGCGAATGAAAACGCACCCTTTGTACTGCGTTAATTCAGGCTGACTTTTGTTGTCTACTGTGTAGCGGCGGATGTTATCTTTACTGACAATTGGGTATCGGGTAACGATAACTTCTGTGCCGTGCCGCAAGTGGGGGGCAACAATTGTACCGGGTTTGAGGTTTTCACAAGGTTGAGCCATTGCTGAACCGTGATGAATTGCTCCTTTAATTGCTAAGTCTTTCCACTTTTTAGCCAGTTGTTCTTGCATGAAATCGACGACTTTGGGAAAGTCGAGGAGTTGACCGAGTTTGTCGTTCCTCAAAATTGAAATTAGCCGGGATTCGTTGCGTTGGGCTTTTTCATCTGTTTCGTCTTCTAATCCGCTGCTGTCTTCGTGAAGGCTAGATTGAAAAGCAGCTTTTTTGTCGTGCTGCTCCACTAAGTATTTGGCAAGTTGCAGCCGGTTATTTTGCAAGTCAGCTAGCTTTTGGGCTTCAATTTTGGTCGGTGTGGCTATGTCAGCCTGAATAGCTGCTTCGGAATACCAAATCGAAAATTGCCAGGAATTTTCGTATTCAGTTACTTTGGCGTTGCCTCGATTTCCTAGTATAGCTTTGGGAAATTCGTAATCTCCGCAAGGAATCAATTCAGCTAATTGCTCTTTAGCAACTCCTTTGATAGAGGAACGATCCATGATGATATCATAATCCAAGCCCGAGGTTAAATTAGCATCAGGCAACAGCGTTCCTTTGGCAAGAAAGCTAATTTCTGGAGTGTGGCAGTCTTCTTGTCCCCATTCCTGCATCCAGGCAAATCTGAATTGAAAAGGTCGGTTGTAATTCCCTCCTAATTGTTGGGCTAGTGCCGGTGAAATTTTACCGTGACAGTCTCCGGTTTGCCACTGATGAGCTTTCGCTTTTTCACTTTGGTCATCGCTTTGAGAATCAACAATTTTGAGTCGCAAGGTTTCGCCGTCAAGGGAGCTATCTAACAATTTGGCTCCTTGGTTGCAACTGCTAACTAGCAGTGAGCCATAGCGACAGGCGTGGTCGGGTTGAGTTTTGAATACGCTCAACATTTTGGTTGAGAGTTCAATGTCTGCAAAATACACATTTTTGCCGGAGCTGAAAGCAACTCTTCTGGTAATACCATCTCCGAAATCGATGTTTTTCAGAGGGTCGAAGCTGCTATCATTTGGGTCTGGTTTAACGATGCTTAGGGATGCTAACTCTTCAGGTTCAAAAAGCAGTTCAAGCAGGGAGTTACGCAGCACTTCTGATTCAGCTTGGTACCGCCCCTTTGTTCTACCGTCAGTCAAGGACATATCAAAGACTGGGATTTTTAGTCCTTCCCCAGCTACCCATTCTGTGGAGCGATATTCTGGGGTAAGTTTTCTTCTGCTCATTGATTAGCTCCTGAATCCTAGTTTTTACATTTTTAGGACTTACGCACAGTAATAGTCCAGATTTTGACAAGGTTCTTGCTTCACAAATTCCTGCTACTGAGTGATATTTACCCCCTCCAATTGGAGGGGTTTAGAAGAAAGAAGTAGCGTGTTACAATCAGGATGACAATCCCAATGTGGAGAAAAAAAGTGAAAGTAGTTCGCACAACTACGGCAATGGAAAGCCAACGGGATTATTTCTCTGATAGCGATGCAGTTGCCCGCGTTGCTTTTGGAGAAGGTGAAAACAGCCAGCAATTCGGAGGTTTGAACCTCGACGCTAACGGGGTTATTAAAGGTAGAGCGTCAAAGTTATTCAATGTCACCGAAGAAGAAGTTGAAAACCCTCAATACTGGATTGATTTGTAATAGATATGGCAATTTTCAGTATCATGAGGTAGGCTTCGACCCCCTCCTGAGTTTTGAATGCGTGAATGCGTGAGTTGTGAGTTAAAGAAAACTCTTAAAACTCACAACTCACAACTGAAAACTCATAACTCCCAAGGTCGGTACAAGGTAATAGGTAATCGGTAATAGTTAATTTCAGGATTGGTAATTTTCGATCGTGTTAGCTACCAGCCCGGCATGGACGATTTATGCTCCCTTACCATGCCTCATTACGCATTACTTTGTACCAATTACGTTGTACCAATTACCTAGCTAACTGAAAAAGGCTATATCGAGAGAAATTAAGTTGTTTTTCTTACAAAACAAGCGTTTTCTACTCTAATTCGGGGATTTTTAATTCGGAGGTGTCTAACTCGGATATGTCTAACAATTCAGGTGTCAAATCAAGGCATTCCTGACACCTGAAAAGATGGCTAACGCCGTTTTTTGGACTGCGTTTTATCCGAAGAACGACTCTCAAGCGTCTGGTTGGCTTGAAGAGAGTGCAAATTGTTACCGGGAAGCAAGCTGTAAACCACTTTGCGCTTGCGGAACACCCTAGTGCCATCTACAGGCATTCCTTGTTTCCAAGCGTCTGCAATCGCCTTTTTGTCGGCAGAAATTACGATTTTTGTTTCGACTCGGCGATAGGGTTCTGGCAGTTGAGATGGGTCAATCAAAACTTCACAGGTAGGCGGATTTTCCTTAACAGTAATGCGGCGGTGTTTGCCAATAATTTCGGAAGTTAACACGCCGCACTCGTTGAAGTAGAGAACGGTTTTGTCTAACCGCTCTCTCCACCCCTGGAGTTTGTGGAGAGCTCTTGAATGCAGTTCTATCAAATACTGCATCCGGGCTGTAATTCCTGCAATCTCGGCATCAATTTGGTCGGCTAAGTCGGCATGGGCATCAACAGCAAGTTCCTGGGTTTCTTGGGTTTGCCAAAGGCATTGCAGCAGTTGGTCAATTTCTTCTGAGCTTTCTGCTGATTCTAGTTTATGCCAAACTTGAGCCGCAGTTATTGAACTTTGAGCAAGCGTCGCTGTGGCTAAATTCATGCTTAGTATCCTCCGTTGATGCAGGTGTGATAATAATCGCGGCGTTCTTCGAGTTGAGTAAGCGCAGCTATTGTTGCCGCGTCGGATTTAAGAGAGATTTGTTTGTCATTTTGAATTTGGCTAACTGCTTGAGAATGAGTTAAATTTTGTGAGTTTGACTGGGTGATTTTTTGCATACAATTCAAAAAACTTTCTTAAAAATAGCGCGACCGCGCTCTTAAAAAAAGGAGTATTTAAAGTTATGAATTATCCTATAGTTTTTTACCCAAAAGTGGTAATGCAGTTCTGCCATCAATATCCTTTGCCAGAGGCAACTTCTAGTTGTGCCACCTCATCCCAACTTCAAGAAACTCAACAATTCGAGCAACCTGTTGTTTTGCTGACTCCGCCTCAACCACCTGTGGTGTTACCTGTCAAGTTGCTGTGGTTAATTTGGGTGTTTTGGCTCTATGGTGCGATCGTACTTCCGCTGTTAGCTATTTCCTGGGGTTGGCTGTGGTGGGAAATGCTGTTGGTAGTAGCTGCTTATTCATGTTTAATTGCGGCTGCTTATAGTTATGTGTTTGGTTGTCGCCAAAAGCTGGTATCCAGGTATAAGCAGCAAGTTCTTGAGTACAAACAACAAGAGATGTTATCCCAACAAGAGATATTATCCCAACAAAAAAGATTATCCCAACAAGAGATATTATACCAACAAGAGATATTATCCAACCAACAGCAGGAATTTTCTAGTTTTAAGCTAGGAAAAGAAGGGTTGCAGACAGTTTTTAAAAGTGTAAAAATTGACTTACATCACAGAAATCGATCGCTCAAGGATTTGATGTCACTTCGGGTTAGTCCTAATGGCACATCTCAAGCTCGGCAAGGAGTGAGTGAACAACGCTTTTTGCAATACTTACAGCAATATTTCGAGGAAGTTGTCCAAGCAGCAGAGTTTAAAATTCCGTTATCTCAGAGGAGCTATTCAGCAGATTTTACTGTAATTCACACTCCATCTGGACTCGGAATTGATGTCGAGATTGATGAACCTTATGCTGGCAAATCTAAGAAGCCCACTCACTGCTGCGATGCTGACAGCGATATGCGCCGCAATCAATTATTCTTAGAGTGGAATTGGATTGTGGTTAGGTTTACTGAAAAGCAGGTGGTTCAGGCTCCTTTGAGCTGTTGCAAGTTCTTGGCTCAGGTGATCGCCTTTGTAACGGGCGATCGCTCTTATTTAAAGCAACTGGAAACTGAACCCGATTTGCTGAGCGTCAAACCTTGGACAACAAGAGAGGCAAGGGCTATGGCTAAAAGCAACTATCGCCTTACTTATTTACCTGGATTTGGTGTCGGTTCTGCTTGCGCTCTGGTTTCAAAGTTTTGATGCGAGCACACGCAATATTCGAGTTATTGACATCGATAAAGGGTTAGAATTAGTAAAAGGGAGATAAAATAGATATGCTGTCATTTGAAGAGGGGTTCATTGAAAGTCAACAGCTCAACCAAAGACTTCTGCAAACAATTCGTTTGCTTGGAGAGTACAAGGGAAAGCAGGAGTTATTTAAACAACAAGCCCCACAAGTTTTAGGCACTTTGCGCCAAGCTGCGGTTATTCAGAGTACCGAATCTTCTAACCGCATTGAAGGCATTACTGTGCCACTAGAACGGATTAAGAAATTAGTAACTGAAAAAACAACGCCACGCGATCGTTCAGAACAAGAAATTGCGGGTTATCGGGACGTGCTAACTACAATTCACACCAGTTATACCCACATTCCTTTTAGTACAGGTGTCATTTTACAACTGCACCGCGACCTTTACCAATTTGCTGTTAATACAGGCGGGCGCTGGAAAACAGTGGATAAGGAAATTAGCGCTACTTATCCTGATGGAACTAAAGTGGTGAGGTTTCAACCTACTCCCGCTTATGCTACTCCTGCGGCAATGGAACGCCTGCAAGAACGGTTTAATCGCCTCTGGGAATCGGGCGAGATAGAACCTTTATTGCTGATTCCAACTTATATTTTGGATTTCTTGTGCATTCATCCATTTTTAGATGGAAACGGGCGGATGGCAAGGTTGCTGACTTTGTTGCTGCTATACAAAGCCGGTTATGAGGTGGGGCGATTTATTAGCTTAGAACGGATTGTGGAGAGAACTAAGGAAAGCTATTACGATACGCTTTACCAATCTTCCCAAGGATGGCATGAAGGGCAGCATAACCTGTTACCAGGCGTGGGAGTATTTCTTGGGAGTCATGCTGCTATCAGCTTATCGGGAGTTTGAGCAGCGGGTAGGATATGTTACATCCGCAAAAGGAACTAAAACGGCGATCGTATTGGATGCGATTAACAATTTGCCTCAAGAATTCTCTATTAGGGAATTGCAGGAACGGTGTCCGACAGTGGGAATTGATTTGATTCGCCGTCTATTGCGGCAGGAAAGGGATGCTGGGCGTTTGGAATGTCGGGGACGAGGAGTTGAGGCGCATTGGCGAAAGCAATAGATACAGGAATTACGCACAAGCAACTGGAGGTTGACTTGAAGTACAAAACCTAACACCCAGTTCTAACTATTTATGCAAGCTAATGAAAGCGGTGTAGACCGGGAAATTAACTTCTTGGTAATGGAAAAAAGGTAATCGGTCAATCGGTCAATCGGTCAATTGTATCTGATAATGTTTGAAAACTGTTATATTTCCTCCTATTGGAATTGCATTTCCTACAAAAAAGCTGATTTGTCCTTTCAATTTTTGCAAATAGGGCAGAAGCGTTTGTGGTTCTTTTGCCTCTTGATTGTTCTCTCAAAACTTTTGTCTGCAACCCAGCATTCTGCCAGAACAAATTTTATTCCGCGTTCTCGGGCTGCGCCGCAAAACTTAGCCCCTCTGCCTTTTTTATGCTGATAAAGCCTTTCGTCCAAATCTTTAGTCCAGCCGACATAGTGTTGAGACGGACGAGTCGGACATATCGGCTGCTCAAAGTGCAGGAGATATACATATCCTGCTATTGTGTTTGCCATTTTTGAATGTGGTTTTAATGTTTGCTATTGGCTGCCGGAGAAACAAACTTGTCTCTCCGGCATAATTGAATTACCAGTCGATTTTTAGCTCGCAGTTTTTGTGGCTGCCGTTGCTGCTACCATTGCTGCTGTCGTTGTTGCTGTCGTTGTTGCTGCCGTTGCTGCTTTCGAGAGGGAATTGGAAGTTTAAGGCCAGCAGCTCTTGCTCGATAATTGACTTTCTGTCTAGGACTTTTTTGTCTCTCACAAGTCGCAGAGCGTGGATTATTTTGTCGAGCGTTTGATAGCTTGTTTGTTGAAAATTCAGTACAAGTGTTGTTTCCTTGCCCATGATGTACAGTTCGTTTTCTGTTTGGTGGACGCAGGTTAAATTATTGAAGTAATAGGTGTAGGTTTGCGATAGTTCCATTTTTTTTTCCGATGCTTTATTTTTGGGCGCGACAGCGCTCATAAATTTGTTTTTTCGTAAATGTTAGTGAGTACGATAAAATGTATAAATAATTTATTTTTACCCATGTTGACTCACAAATTATTTGAGCAAGCACGGCCTCAATTTACTTAATAGTTACGCCAAAATAGTTGATAAATACGTTAATAAAGCTGTCAAAATTAGTGGCAGCAATATCAGTAATTGGTATTCCTGCCTGGTAAGAATAATTGGGGGGATAAAACGGTTGACCCACCGTTATCAAAACCCTGAGAGGCCAGAACTACCCAGTAATTTATGTCGCAACCAGGAAATTTGTTAGCTAGCGCTTTTATTTAATAAAAATCAAATTTTTAAGTGGCAATAACTAATCCAGTTCGAGGTTTTGGGTGTGCCGTTTATGCTGTTGGTGATTTTGTTTATGAGTTTGCTGTTCTTGTTCAATTAATTGTATCCAGATATCATTCCAACTTGACGGTGGATTGACAAGTTCTGCATCCGGTAGCAACGAGATCGCATTTCGAGCGAGCTGAGAATTTTCGGCAATCGCTATAATAACGCAATCGAGTTCTTGTAAGAATTGTATAGGTAGTTGTGAAGCTCGTTCAATTCCTAGGTAAATTGTGGGTGGTGCTGTTGTAGAGTTATCCTGTTCAATAAGCAAAAGTGAAAGGGCTTCGATTGGGTTACCAGCAATCACAGCTCGCTCAATTTCTCCGGTAGTGGCTACCCAGAAAGCAGCTTCAGATGACAGGGGATGGGTTGTAGTAAAGTTGCCTCTTTCATCGAGAACAAAAGCGAAGCTGGCTTCCCCGTCAAGCGTCCGTCCTGTAAACACAGCCTTTTCTGAGCCGGCATACAACCAAGAATGAGAGTGCAATAAATCGAGTAACTCTAAAGGTAAACTGTACTCGACTGCTAGATGCGAGCGCACTCTTGCCCACTGAGTTTCATTCCTTTCAGGCAGGATTGATAATTGCAACTCTAACTCATTTGCTGTTGCAGGAGTTCCAGGTGCAGTTGCTGCTAGCTCAGATTGTGACAACTCTAACTCATTTGCTGTTGCAGGAGTTCCAGGTGTAGTTGCTGCTAGCTCAGATTGTGACAACTCTAACTCATTTTCCTCTGCCTCACTGGGGGCGATAGCTAAGTGTTGTGGCTGGATTAAAGCCTCAATTAGGGCGTTATCTCGCCCTTGGTCATAGCTAACGCCTCGATGCTTCTGCAATCCAGAAAAAGTGTAGGCTTTACCCAACTGAGTGCCACTTAAAGCGACTCCATCTAAATTGTAAGAAATGCCTTTACTCAAGCCGATTCCAGTTCGAGTCAATCTGACTTGTACCTCTACGCCTTGTTGCTGCAATCGCTCAACAAATTCTGGCATACTTGGGTTGTCTTGGGTAACTTCATCAATTAGGTCTTGCAATTGCACCCTGACGCTCTTGTTTCCCTTGCTTTTTAATTGCCTGTGTTCTCCTGTAGTCTGAGCTCGCTTGTCTGTTTCCCAACTGGGTGTAACAGTTTCCAGGCTGTAACTCCGTTCGAGCTGGCGAATAGTTTCTTGGCTTTTGTAATAGTCCCAGCTATCGTCAACAACACCTCCATCTAAGCAAATGCGACTGGCGACGATGTGGATGTGGTCGTGTTCTGTATCGCTGTGCTTGACAACTGCGTACTGGTTGTTGTCAAATTCCATAGCTTTCATGTAGTTGGCTGCAATCGCCAGCCAGCGTTGGTCATTTTCTTCAGAATCTTCTAGTTTTTCGGTGCTATCGACAGATAAAGTGGCGTGAAAAACTGCTACTTTCAGGTTAGGTCTTAGTTGTCGGGCGATTGCAAATTCAGCAGCGAGTTCTTCTGGAGTTTGTCCGCACATAGTACCGCCAATTAGAGTGGCGTCTGTTTTGCCCAGTACGTAGTTCAGACAGCCCCGAAAGCCTGTACCTTTGATTTGTTTGCCAATCATAACCGAAAAGCCGTCAGTTGCACAGAATCGATTGCTCAGGCGGTAAAGCCCAGGCTTGTTAATAATTAGCGTACTGTAGATTTGGCGAGGTTTGCAACTATTGTTTTAATTGTAGCTTGGTTCTCTCGAATGAGTTGCTGTACGCTTTTTAAGAGTCCTGTATTGACAACAACTGGTTCTCCCAATGCCACAGCACTATTGCAAGCTTTAGCCATCTGATTGAGGTTGTTTCCTGCAATTCTAAGTTGGGCATCAATCTTGCATAACACTTGATAGGCTTTCAAGTCAAATGCAGCTAGAGGGCGCGGCATGGTTCTCCTCAAAGCTGCACGGCGCATGAAGTCGCTCATGCTTAAATTTACTTGCTCTGCTCTGGCTTTAATTTGATTGTAGTCAGAGTCAGTTAGGCGAATGTGAATATGGTTGGATAGCAGCTCTCTAGGTTTGGCTTCCGGTAAAGTCTTCATAGTTTTTAATCAGTAAAAACCTTTTCCCAAGATACAAGTTAACAACTGTAATCGACAAGCGCTATTCAGGTGATTTTATCCCCCCCAATTGGAGAGGGCTGTTTAGACAGTTTATTAAGGTAGAGACTGACTATAATTTTCTTTATTTGGAGAGAATAGTGGATTTAGGTGCGATCGCACTTGAATAAGTGATGAGCTTGTTGAATTGCTTTTGAAGCATTTTCTCCCTCTAATTTCTTAGAGCTATAGAATATTCAGCTTAAATCGTAGTACAAATAGTTACAGTTGTCATTAAAGCTAAAGAAAGTATTAAACCCGACCTTACGGTTAGGCTTCCGTAAAAGGAGGGTGCATTATTTCTCTTCCTGCACGTAAAAGTGCGGTTTGTGATCACAAAACCATTGCTTGCTACTAATCAAGAACAGCCAAAAGCAGCCTCAACCAGCAAAGGCAGTCTCTGCACAAAAAAGCAGTAATTTGACCGAAAAAGTCAGGCATTTGCAGGATATTTACAGGGATTTGCAGGTAAAGTGCACCCCCTGCAAATACCTGCACTTGCCTGACTTTATACTGCAAATCCCTGACTTTATACTGCAAATCCCTGACTTTAGCTGACGCAACAATTAGCTAATTTTTTAGCGTTTTTAACAACAAGTGGATTGACTTAATAGTCAAGTTGTGGCATCGGAATTGAATAAAAAATCAAGTTGAGCAAGTGTGAGAAAATTGGCAGGTAGCTAAAATTTATGAAGTGATTTTGTAGTGTAGTACCCACTATGCCAGCAATAAAGCTGAGGCTGGACTATCTGGTTTTTGCGTTCCGTTGAGGCTGTTCGCGAGTGTAAGGCTTACCTCGATCGAGTGTCCGCTGCTGTCTATTGCTAGCAGTTAACTACTAAACTACCATCGCCAGCCTTTCAATTCTTTGCAAGAGCAAGCGAGTGCGACCTGAATTTTTAGCAACGGGTGAGAGGAAAGCAGGCGCGATTTCGCACAGATTTGCAAGCTCGGCTCGAAACCATCCTGATAAAAATGCTTTCACTTCATAGTCAGCTTGTTGCACTTCCTCGAACAAACTAAAACGCCCGTCAAGCAGTGCCACAATGTCTTCAATATCAGAACTAAAATAAAAGTTACCCCCGCCTCTACCCATGAAAGCTTCTATTTTGGAAGCGAGGAGATAAGGCGTTGAAAAAATTAGGATTTGCCTACCACTTGGAAGTTGGTAGCGAATAGAGTTAGCAATGCCCGGCCTGTACCAGCGATTGGAAAACCCTAATACAGAGGAGTCGCACGGCATGACATCAATTGAAATGCCCTCATACTGCCAGCGACATAGGGGTGCACCTGATTCTGTAGTCTCTTGAAGCCCAAGGGTTCGCAACAAGTTCGAGAAGTTGTAATATTCAGCTCTGGACATGATTTCGACAACACAATCAACATCATCGGTAGGTCGAATGTCAGGAGCAGCCACTTCGTCCAGATACAGGGATATCGTTGCTCCTCCTGTGAAGACGATGGTAGTGCGTACTTGAGAGAGTATCCGGGCGACTGTTTCCAGCATGAATATCTGCTGATTCATAGAGCGACGATCCTCTTTTCAAGTTCGCTAGCGGCTAAACGTTGCTCCCGCACCCGACCAACTCGAATAGCGTCAATCAAGCTGAGCAAGGCGTAGAGTTCTGGATCGTTACTGGCAGCTTGGGGGACTGAGCGGTACAGAGGCGCGATTGCCTGCCCTCTCACGACACCTTGAGGGTCAGGCCAGACGTAAACCTCAGACGGTGAGGCAACCAGCTTGCTTTTCAACGGCTCAGCAGAATGTGCAGTTGGCAATCCCCGCGAGAGGGGGCCTGGCTGGGCGTAGAATACATAGCGCAACCCGTGAACCAAGAATTCCAACACCGCTTGCTTCAAAATTTTCCGCTCGGAGCCATAATACAGACCCGCAGCTTCAGAACGCTCAAGGGCAGCATGAACTTCTGATGCGCTCATGCCCAAGCTTTGAGCGAGAGAACTGTACGTCCAGTTCGTTGAATCCCAACTGTGGACTTTGAGTATTGCAAGGATATCTTGGGGTTTTAGCATAGCGGATGAGCGAGCGCATTGTTTCCTTTATTCTATATTCGCGAATAGCGAATAATTAAGGTGTGGCGACTTTAATTTACTGCGAGGCGTTCGTTGAAGGGCAATCGCCATGTAGCCAATACAGCGCTCGCCCCGGCCGCTTGAAGCCGTTGTAGGTAGGAGCGATCGCACTATAAGTTTCAGAAAACTTAGCCGGAACTTTCCTTTACCGGTATCGGTATAAATATATCTCCCAACATTGCTATTGCTACGACTGTTCCTCACTTTTTTTCCTAGCTTCCTATCAGGCATAAAATTTAGTTTACAAGAGAGCGAGTGAGGTTCGCTCCGCTAAGCGTGCGATCGGGACAGTTGGGGCAATTGACGCCGATGCTGTCACAAGGGTCTCCACAACAGCAGGAGCAATGTTCGTGCAATCAGCACAGTTGGATATCGGGTAAAAATCAAGTCGCTTGACACCTAGGATGCCCCATTCATCAGGGTGTATTATTTTTTTTCTGCACGCATTAATCATGGTTTGCGATCGCAAAACCATTGCTTGCTACCGATTGAGAACAGCCAAAAGCAGCCTCAACAAGCAAAGTCACGAAGAGCACAAAAAAGCAGTAATTTGACCGAAAAAGTCAGGCATTTGCAGGATATTTACAGGCATTTGCAGGTAAAGTGCACCCCCTGCAAATACCTGCTTTCCGCCTGACTTTATACTGCAAACGCCTGACTTTATACTGCAAATCCCTGACTTTAGCGCTCCACAACAATTAGCTATTTTTTAGCGTTTTTAACAACAAGTGAATTGACTTAATAGTCAAGTTACGGTATGGTAAGTTGAATTAAAAATCAAATTTCAGAAGTGCGAAAAAATTGGCAGCGTAGCAGCCGTTATGTCAGCCTTGGCAGTTGCATAAATTGCTGTTGTCGGACTCGCGCTTTGCAATCGGCTAAACTGTTGGTATGAAGGCAGGTTAAGAGCAGACCCTAATACGGTGTCTTAATGGCGAGAGCGTCTGTGATCGTTGCAATTAGGTCAAGGAAATCAAATTTACCCATCTAGGACTTAGAAGTGCTACTGCTAGGTCAGGAGATGAGACAGACGCTAGAGAGTTGGCGATCGACCTAACTAGGACAGGATGCGGAATGACTGCCAGGTTTTGTAGCTACCAAAACGCCTGTCATTAAACTTCAGCTTTTCGCTCGCAGCCTGCGTGGTCTCAACTTGTGATCGAAATTCCACCAACTGTTGAACCTGTTGAACCTTCAGCTTTTCGCTCGCAGCCTGCGTGGCCTCAACTTGTGATCGAAATTCCACCAACTGTTGATTTTGAGCCCGTACCTTTTCTAATTCGTTTTCGTGCCTAATTTTCAGAACGAGGTTGCTTGCATCTGCTGCACGTACACTGCTGGGAATGCTGGTTCCCAGGTCTAGAGAGACGGCGATGTGTGTCTTGTTAGTAACCATTTTGTTGATGTTTGTAATTTTGTTCTGTGTTTAATATCAACAAAGATTTATCAGGATAGGGCTTTTTCCTAATATCGAAGCGACGCGCGAGCAACCAGACACTCATTAGGCGACCGGCTCACGCGCTGCCCGTTGTGCGGATGGTTTCTAAGATGGCCTCGACTGTTTCAGGGGAATACTTCGGCATTGAGTGCGCTAACGATATGTGTGCCCATATTAGCCCACCGGCCCCGGCTTTCTGGGGAGTACCCATCTCTAGTGGGGTGCCGGTGTATCCCTGTAAAAATTTGCAAGATTGGTTTGCGCCACCTCATCTGCCGGAAACAGGCTTTCAATCCGCAGTTCCTGCAACGTGATGTCATGAGGAGTACCTAACGTGGCGATCGCCGAAAATAAGTTAAGGCTCAGTCCGTCTTTGACAAACTGTACCGTCAACAAGGGTAGTTGCCAGGTGCGGGGTAGAGATTGCTGCCACAAGCGGGGGGCATCTGGATAAGCTTGTAGTTCTTGAAAAAGAGCCATAGATTCGTCGCTATGTCCATCGACGAACGCTTCTCGATACACCCGTTGCATCAGATGGCTAGCAATTTCTTCCCAATTCCCCACAAACGGCTTGAACCCTTGAGGATGAAACATCAGCCGCATCAGATTAATCCTGCCGTTGATGCAGAAATGGTGTTGCAGCTTCTCTGGATGAACTAACCAATTGGTAAGCTGTTGCGCGGCTGTATTGCTCTGGATTAAATTCCAATAACGATCCATTACTAATGCCGGATAGGGTTCTTGCTGGCGCAAGATAAACTCTATGGCTTTGCGGATCGGTTCAACTTCAGGCGCTGATAAATCGCTTTGGGAATAAATCGGCGCAAAGCCCGCCGCCGTGAGCATGATGTTTTGATCGCGCAGAGGAACATGTAGCACAGCCGCCAGTTGCAGTACCATATCCCGGCTGGGATTAGCTCTGCCTGATTCTAAGAAGCTGATATGCCGCTGAGAGACATTGCCAGCTAAAGCCAAATCGAGTTGACTCAAACCGCGTTGATTGCGCCAGTGTTTGAGCAGATTCCCAAAGGATGCGTCTCGGTTTGGAGTTGATTGCGTTGAGGTTGAAGCGCTCGCCATTTTACTATCCTTATTACCTCGTAGGTAATTGTTTATATTATCTCGGAGGGTGACAATCAGAGCAACAGGGTTGATGACGAACTTTTACGCTTCGCCAAACCAAGTCCCTGTTGAAGTGCTGATAACAAAAGGAAAGTGAACCTATGTCCAATGCAACTTATCTACAGCGGCAACTACCTACATCCAAAAAATTTCTGTCAACCCAATCGCTTTATCTGCTGCTAACGATTATTGGTGCGATCGCGCCTTGGAGCTTTCTGCTGAAGTTCTTTCTCCAGAATGGTCTTGATCTCGATTTATTTTTCCAGAATGCGTTCGCTAATCATGTCGCTTCTGCCGTAGCAATAGATTTGCTCATTTGTGCAGATGTCTTCTTCTGTTTTTCATTTATTGAGCTAAAGCGATTAGGTTTGTCTCGTCGCTGGTTGTTTGTTTACGTTGTCGCTACTTTTGGCATTGGTGTATCTTGTGCTTTGCCTTTATTTTTATATTGGCGCGAACGAGCGTTAGAAACCCTAAAGTTTGAGCATTAAGCTCTACGTAAAGACTTTCTGACTACAGCTCCGCGTTATCGTCTTACCAACAGTTTTTATGGTCGAGTAAAGGGAGTAATAATGGAAAGAAGAAGGGGAAGAAAACCATGCTTAAAAACCTAGGATTGAAGGAGCGACTTATCAAAGATAATTGCACAAGCTATAGACCCTAAAAAATCATGTGTGGTCAAGTTTGAAAAACCTCTTTGTATCCGTTGGCTAGCTCAAACTCCAAGGGTGGGAGAAGATAAAGTTCCGCTTTTATGTATATGCTCGCAGATGGTAATGCAGGGATTTTGATCTATTTCACCTGTTTTTCCTGCACATTACTACCTTTCTTCGTCCGAAAACCCATACAGTGTTTACTTGAACCACTTATTGAGCAAGCCCTAGTTAGTTAAGTATATTTGTCCATCATACCATAAATGTGCAACGCCCAACGCCCAAGTTCTAGGATGTGCCGATTACTCCATGATTCATGGCATCATTCATCAACGCCGCATTTCTTTCTCGAAATCGCAGTGTGAAAATGCTACCCGTACCCAATTTACTTTGCACAGTCAGGCTACCGCCATGTGCTAAGGCTATAGCTTGCGCTATCGCCAATCCCAATCCCGAGCCGCCAGTAACGCGATCGCGTGAACTGTTAACTCGATAGAAACGATCAAAAATTTGCTTTTGATCTTCTGCTGCAATCCCACACCCTGTATCTTGAACATGAATCACAACTAAATGGTCATTTTTTTCTAAAATAACCGTTACTTTGCCACCAGGTGAAGTGTATTGAATGGCATTGACAATTAAATTAAAAACTAAGCGATAAAGCTGGTTAGAATCACCAATAATAGTCAATGGCTGATGCACCGGCAATTCCGATGTTAGCGCTACCTCTCTGGCGATCGCCATTGCTGCCAATTCCTCGACTAAATCGCTAACCAAGTCATTTAAACAACACAATTGAGGGCGATCGGGTATCGGTTGATTATCCATCCGCGCCAACAGCAACAAATCAGCCACTAACTGAGTCAATCTGCGGTTTTGGCGCTCTACAGTTCGCAAAATTTCCCGCGCTTCTTTTTCATCCAATTCAGACATCAACAGCCCGGATTCTACTGTCGCTTGAGAGGCGGCTAAAGGCGTTCGTAGTTCGTGAGCGGCATCCGCTGTAAACTGTTGAATTTGTCGGTAGGAAGCATAAATTGGTTTCATTGCCAATCCTGCCAGCCACCAACTAGAAAAGCCTACCAAGATTAACGCAGTAGGCAATCCCAACTTTAAAACTAATTTGACTGTACTGAGATAATCGTTGAAGTCTTGCAAGCTCCGCCCCACTTGAAAGTATCCCCAATTTTTCTGATTTTGAGTATGCAGTGATACAGAAATTTGGTGATAAATATTGCCTTTGCTGTCAGTAATGGTTTGCCAGTGTTGTGAGTTAAAAGTCCCTAGCAATTCTTTGGGATAAGCGCCTGCTGTAGCAATCAAATTTCCTGACTTATCAAATAAACGGATATAGTAATAGCTTTGGTTGATAGCGCTTAAAGTATGGCGGCTTGGCAACTGTTCTTTAATGCCGTTAACTCCAATTACGCGGAGGTTGGGCAAAAGTTCATTGACTATTGGTTCCAGGCGTCCGGGCTGCTGCAATTTGATTTCTAGGCTGTCATGTAGCGTTCCCGCTACCGATTCTAATTCCCGGTCTAGGGCTACCCAGTGAGCGTGGGCGATCGCCCTATATACACCAAATCCCAACAAGCTTAAAATCAAACCCATTACTGCTGCATAGGAAATGGCTAATTTCCAGCGAGTCCGATTAAATAGTTTATTTTGATTCATCTTTCCTAATAGGTAATTGGTAAGTGTTAAAGTGTTAATAGGTAATTGGTCAGGACATAACTCTCATTTATTGCAGTAAATTGTTTCAAAAATTGAGCAACAAAAGATAGCACTCTTCCGACTTTTTCAGCTTTTAGCCTTTAAGTAATAGCAAATTTTAAATTGCAATTTTCTCGAATTTATTCAAGTTAATTGCAATTTAAAATCCCTAACTGCCAGCTACCTTTAGTAGGTTTGAATTAAAACTGTACCGAGTGGTACTTCTGCGTTTATTCCCGCCATTTTACCAGAGATAGCGTACATCCAACTCCGACTGTAACCAGGAGTGTGAATGCCCCGCATATCAATCGATATGGTGGTATCAGGAGAAACAGGTTGGGAGAAAACCACTGTCGCTTTTCGGTTATTAACAGAAACTTGAGACTCGATTTTTTGACCAGATTGATTTGTTACGTCAATTCCGCTACGCATTTTCACATCATCCGGTAAATCAATTGTAAGTGCCGAAAGAGGTTTTCCCTGAACGTGAACTTCAAAATGATGAGTAGCACCCTGAAAGCGAGCGCTATTGGGATGGGCTCCGCTGTGAATCAGGTGAGAAATATTAGCATTTCGCATCGCTCCTCCCGCAACAGTAGCGGGGGCATTATATGACAACAAGAAGGTGAATGCAGTGGCGTAAACTAACTTTTTCATGGCGATGCTCCTCAAATAATTAACTCAATGGACTCGGCATTAATGGGTCTAAAAGCCCTGAAATAAATCCAGGTAAGATGTCAGTCGCTTAGGAAATTAACCTCCAAAAGCATTTACCACCGTGGGAGAGTTTGAATATTGGCCGTACCAACTTTACTGTCTGAACTCTGACCCACTTTCTTGGCATAAACGCGGTATATATAATTACGCGGGTAGATGGAAGCCTCAACCTCAAGCATAGAAATTGTCAGCACAGTCCCGGCAACTACAGGTTTGGAGAAAACTACCATTGCTTTTCCACCTTTAACAGAAGTTGTTGCCTCAATCTTTTCACCGGATTGCCTGCTTACTTCAATACCCTTGATTCGCAGTGAGGGCAACTGAATTGATAGTTCTGAAATGGCTTCTCCCTCAACGTGAACGTCAAAATCGTGGAAGGCTCTCCAAGTTGGGTAGTCAGGATAGGAACGGCCTCCGACAATGTGAGGTGATTGGGAATCTCCCGGTATTCCTGTTGCTTTTGCTGCGGAGATAGAAGAGGCAATAATTAGGGCAAATGCTGCACTAATGCTAATTAATTTTTTCACGACTGCACTCCTTGAAAACTAACGTTTGGCTTATTTCTTAGTTTGATACGTATGGATGAAACCAGGATGAAAGATCGGCCGTAACACCTGATTTTTTTATTGATAGCTGCGAACCCGTGCTATACCGAGGAGAATGTCTGTATTGTCGCCAACTAATGTAGCAGTAAGTTGGTACATCCAAGCGTTAGAAACTCCAGAAATTATTACTTTATTCATGGTAATTTTGATTGTGTTTTCGGGAGAAAGAGGTTGGGAGAAGGTTAGTATAACTTGATTGCTGTTGACAGAAACCTTAGTGTCAATTTTTTGACCTGAATCGTCAGATATACTGATATCATCCCTGACAGTTAACCCCGCAGGAACGCTAATTTTTAATTGAGAAATAGCCCTAGTTCCTTGAGGAATGTGTAGCCGGAAAGTATGCCTGACGATTCTTGCCTTAGTTTCCGGAAATTGTACTGAACTATCAATGTGAGGAAAATTCTCGGCGCCTGTTCTGGTGCTCGCATGGACAGCAGGAACTAAAACTGCGGCTGACAGAGCAAATACAGCACCGTAAATGAGTGTTCTCATAGTTTTGACTCTCTAGGAAATTAAGTACAGTACGCCAACCTACTTCAACATTCATATTTGAAGAGTTAGCTTCTTATTAACTAGATTGACAGCTAATTATGAAATCAAGATGAAATATGAACCAGTGAGAGGTGAATTTTAATAGCAAACAAGCGCTTTACTCTCTTACTTGGAAATGAAATGAACCCAGAAATTTCCATCTGCCATACAAACGCGACGGATTAAATCATAGGAATAGTGAAGATAAGCTCCATTGGCATTGTTGTTATACCCGCTAGCAAACCATTCTCCATAAGGATCGTGAACAATCAAGCCAGTTTCGTCATATCCAACTACGGGCAGAATATGACCGAAAGAAGTAAAATAGCCATGTATGACAGTTGGGTTTCCATCTACTAACCAATCTTTAACTTCCTCAAAGGTCGCATTCTCTTTAAAGGTATCTTGAGCACCATACTCTCTGACAATTTTTGCCAAGTCGTAGGGGTTCCAGCGACTGTAACCTTTGTTGAGTGCATATGCGTAGAGTTCGTCCTCAAATTGACCGATCGTGTCCCGGCGCGGTTTGTTGAGGAACTGCAAGCACATTGCCATTGATGTGACATTGCAAGCACCAGTCGGATTATAGTAATTATCCAGTTGGTATTTGTAAGGAAAATTAGCAAGTTGAAAGCTCTTAGGCTTAGTTTTTGGATAAATTACCTTTCCTTCTTGTAAAATTTGGACGTGCGACCTATAGACATACCAGATTTGAGAATTTTTAAAGGAATCTTTTCGCAAAGCTACTCGGATGTGATCGCGAACCATTTCATAAGAGACAAGCTCCAATACTTTCCCCGTTTCAATTTTTTGTTTCTCTGCATCTGATAAATTTAACGCATAGATAGGTCTAGCCTTGAGAACTGTCTCATTAACTATCTTGAGGACAGGAGGTGGAAATTTGAGATCCGATGGCTTGGCTTCAATAAGTTTCTCGGCTGTTTTTGCTCCGATAAATCCTGGTTCATCAGTGCACTGAATCAGCTTGTGAAATCGATTGAGAGCCGCAGTAGAGACTGGACTAAAGATGCCGTTGGCTGGAGGGTCTAGCAAACCTAAGTCGATGAGACGAATTTGGATTTGGCGAGTTAGCTCTTTATCGGCAGCGATCGCCTTTACATCCACTTTCTTATTGGTTCCTACAATGTTTTGGAGTTTCATAATTAATTTATTGAATATTGGAACTAAATGTTAAACCCATTTCCCCATTTTCGATCGCCTCGCCCCCACGGATGTTGCGTAAATCCAGATTAAATTCCCAGAATGTACTGACTGTAATTCTTGGGTAAAAGTTTTTGCAACAGGTAAATAATCCCAAAACAAACTAGCAAATCTACCGTCACTAAAACTCCGAGCTTGAGCAGTGGCTCGGCAGAATACATAAATTTATAAGACGCTAAATTAACATAGTTTACTACCATCACATCTAGCAGGTATATAGGAAAGGAGTAAGCCGCCAATATTTTGACTAATTTCGATAGTTTACTGGGAAGTATGATGCTTTGAGAAAATGCCAATATCGACAGTACGAACCAAATTGCGTATCCTTGAGTAGATAGTTTAAAAAACGATCGGGCAAACCAGGCATCCGAATTCACTTCACTGAGTAGGTAAAATTCCCAAATACTCGCTAGATAGAACAAGATAGTTGCTGCTAAAATAAGCATTCTTTGGCGCTGAAGGTATCCTTGAATGTTGTCATAGCAACTGCCAAGAACTAAACCAGTGGAAAACGGCAAAATCCAACTAAAAATCCAGCGCTCTATCAGCGGTATAGGTATGGAAGGTAAGTATTTGAAAGCAACTAAGTAAAAGACTATGGTAAAAGCTATTTGAATGGTGAAACCCAAAGCCAAAACTTTTCGGGGCTCAAAAAATTTTAATTTAACTAGAATCCACCACCACAAATAGCATTGAACAATCACAACTATAAAGTAATAGGGGGGCAGCACAGAACCTGTCAGCACATCTCTAACTAATCCAAGTAAATCAAATCGTTTGAGGTTGCCCAAATTATTTAAAATGTAGAAGGCTACTGACCAAAAAAGATAGGGCGGTATAATTCTCGACAGCCTTTTCTTTAATATCAGCGTCGGGTTATTTTGATTTTCAAGCTTGTTGGTAAGAAAAAAACCGCTGATCAGTAAAAATGCAGGTACGCAGAAAAGCTGGAGTGTATCGATCGAAATAAATAGAATTCTGCGATCGGGTAATGACAAAAAACCAGCATGAATAATCACAACACTGACGATCGCCAAAGCTCTGATTAAATCGAATTCAGCAAACCTAGTAGATGCTTTTTGCATTGTAAAAACAGGGGTAGTGATGGTAGCCACACTCGGCTGCAAACGATATTTGTCAAGGGTTTCAGTCTTAAGTTGACACCTGCGGGCAGTGACGTATCCCTACTACTTGGCGGGTGCAACACCAGAAACGTTACATTCTGATTAGACAGCGTTTAACCGCGCTCAACTTAAGGTTTACATTCCTAAATGAAATCAGGATGAAAATTTTAATATTGATGCGACTTATAGTGCAGGTAAATAGCTCATCTCTGACAGCAATCCGGTATGCTATCATAAAATTGCCGAATTACCCTACTGTGAAAATGACAGAATGAAACTTATAAAAATGAGCGAGCAAAAATTAAAAAACCCAATTCTCCTATGGATGGGTATGGGGATAGCAATGCTGGCGTGTTGCCTTGTGCCTATGGCTGCTTTCTTCTTTCTAAACGGAAGTTGGCGGGCATTAGTTGGTCACGACAACAAACAGCCCGCCAGCAACCCGTCAACCAGTCAACCGCAGATTCAACCTACTAAAAAGTCTACCGAGTGAAGGTGAATCGACCGTCTACCTTTTGACCGTTAATATCAGCAGTAATCTTCATCTGATACTGACCTACAACTTTTCCAGGCAGGAAAGCTGTATAGTGCTGGTCTTTCTGGTCATAAGTGAAGGTAACAGTCTTTTGAGTGCGATCGGGCATCTGAATTTGACCGGTTATCTTCGCATTAGGTATTGTCTGGTGGTTGTCGCCTCTTTGCAAATAGAAATCCAGGTGAGTTTGAGTGGCTTCTTTCTCGACCACCAACTCTAAATGATAAGGCCCTGATTCAACGACTTGACCGCCTTTGTTTTGAGCGGCGGCTATCTCTGTTCTTGTAATGGGTTTTGAAGACGAGACGGCAGAACTGTTGGCTGAAGTAGCAGCTTGGCTGTTGTTACTTCCAACTCCCAAAAATATTAGCCCCACAGTACCCAGAATAATTAAACCTGACTTTACTGTTTTCATGGTCTTTCCTCGTTTGATTAGGGATTTTGTACTCTTATAAATTTCCGAGCATTGACTTTCATTAATGCTAGAGCATCTAAATGATTATTCCTTCTATTCCTCGCTCAACCGGATAATCTTGGTAATTTAGACTATTCATTTTGCGAGAAAGCTGTGCTGCTTATCCTGTGTTTAAATCATTTTAGGGGATTTCCGATCAATTGTAAGAAAACTTGCATTCTATTGATTGAAGCTAAAACGACCGTCAACTTTTTCTCCGTTAATATCCGCAGTCACTTTCACGGGATAACTTCCTGCATCTTTGCCTGGAAATACAACGGCGTAATGTTTGCCATCAGCATCGTATTTGAAGTCCAGCGTTTGCTGCTCTCCATTCGGAGACTGCACTTGTGCCGTCACTTTTGCATTAGGAATCGGTTCGTGGGTATCGCCTTTTTGCAAATAAAGATCTAAGTGAGTTCCGCTATCCTCTTTCAGAGTTAAAAGTTCTAGGTGGTAAGGTCCAGACTCGACAACTTGACCTCCTTTAGATGGTTTGGGAGGTTCTGTTTTAGCAGATGCTGCAGGAGAAGCGGCCGAACTGGAAGTATTAGGTTGAGAGGCAACAGGAGCGGATGTTGGGCTGCTGTTTGGGCCGGTTCCTTGGTCGCTTTTGCTGCAAGCTCCCAAAAACAGCAATCCGACACTGCCTAGAATAACTAAGCTTGACTTGAGCGCTTTCATTCGATTTATTTTTTGGGTACAATAATTAGAATATGACACCCAAAAATGAAATCTGGATGAAATCTTCAGACTTTCATACAGGTATTCGGATCGTGACCTCGGAAATTCAATATTTTTATCATTTTTAATCTTTCCCCCCCTTGACTCTATAGCCGACTTGAGGGTTTATGCTATATATAGTTTCCCAAAGAAACTTTTCGATCCTAGATTCCCCGGTAAAAATTCATGATTAAAGCAACTCAGACTAAACGCTTCACTCTTGCAGCTTTGACGGCAGTTCTCCTGACAGCAGGTACAGCCGCGGTTGTCTTTGCCGCCGGCCCCTGTACTACTCCTACTCCTGACTGCCCTCAAGCTAATTGCGATAAATAATCCTTATTTTCCCCGGTGTGTAGATTACCTCACGGATTTTTAACAGGGATAAGCAAGAGAATATCCGACAGCAGCACGATCTCAATTTTGAGTGACTGCTGCTTTTTTTTTCAATATTATTTTGGACAAGATAGAGTATTTTATCGAAAAATTGGATGACTATAACCACTACACAAAACTGAAAGTGGCTATCACTATAATGATTGGGTTCAAACTTGCCTAAAACTGCTATGAAAAAATTTGGAACAGAATCCTTAGAACAGCAGCTACTAAAAAGTCGTTCAACAATTATACTTACTCACATCAAATCTGGTAGCTAGTTTTCTAATTGCTCTTTTACCCTGCTTCTCGAATAGTGCGATCTTGCTTGTGTGCACACTACATATAGTGTGCACACAAGTAAGTGCTGAGATAGTATAACACCCTGGCGGGGTGACAACCCCGCCAACTGTAATCGACAATTAAAGGGACGGCGATGGAGAAACTAATGATGATGCCAAGAAGTAAATACTGATTAGCGATCTCTCAAAATTTTGATGGTTTACTCCATGCGATCGAGGATGTCTTACGCCTTGCGTCCGGCGCAGCCTTGGCGGTTGCTATAATTGTTTGCGTAAATTGAACGCGAGACAGGATACTTCTATTGTTAAAGAAATAATCATCGCGCTCGCAGCCGCAATTGCACCCGATGCCCCAAGCTGAACTGCACCGAACGCAACTAAAAGCAATATAGTCGTGCCAATCCAAGTTGCATAATTCAGACCTTTGGTTTGACCTGCCCCGACCAAAAAACCTTGAGTAGCATTTTGCACCGCCACCAGAAGGGGTACAAACGCGCACAACAGCAATACGGGACGGATACTCTCAACCAGGGCTTCATCGTTGCCGATAAAACTTTGCACAACCTGCAACCCAAATGGCGTTGTACTACCTAAAAACAACAGTAGCGAACAAAATCCACCCACACTGAGAGCAAATGCAATTAATTGGCGATCGCTCACTCGATCTCGATTTTTGATAATCACCTGTTGCACCATGCGAGTCGCATTGGCAATCACCAAAACCAATCCCCAAGCCGCAGGCCAAGCCGCCAATGCAATATTAGCGTCTTGGGCGCGGGCAATAATTCCCACCAGGACAGCACGTCCACCCCAGACTACTAACATTGAAGAGCCTAAAGGCCAGTAGAAATTCCACACACTTTTGAGATTGGTGGGTAGCTTTAACTCAGAATCAATGGGTCGAGGCAGACGAGTGGCTCCTAGCCGGTGCGCCGCAATGGTTACAACCAGCGCCTCTGAGAGAACCCCCGCGATCAAAGCAGTCCCCGCCAGCACTGCGCCTGACATTTTCAACACAAATCCGCCCCATAACGTTAGGGCTACAATTAACAAACGAACCATGCTAGCTTTGGCAACCGCCTGAGAATGACCTGTGTGGATGAGCAATCCTTGAAAATAACGCCGCCACGCGATCGCCAAAGGCCAGAGAAACATTAACGTCAACACAGTCTGCACCGTCTGCCGCAATTGGGGTGGAATTCCTAACAGCGTCCCCCCCAGCGTGGCGAAAATAAACGGCAGCGTCAGCAGCAACAGTAACGCACTCAGTCCGCCGCCTGCTAAAAGCGTAAATCGCCACAAGGCGCGACGCGATCGCCCATTCGGTGCAAGGGCATTCGAGGCGTGCAGAATCATAATAATCGGACTTTCAAAAAAGACCGCGAGGGCTTTGGCAATGCCCACGGCTGCCAAATTCACCCGTGCATCGGGTAAATGAGCTAGGGCAGCCGTCATCATCGGATCGCCAAAAGCCATTGCCACATCGCTGAGGGAGAGGGGAATAAATTGCCGCCATAAATCTAGCAGACCGATTTTAGACGGACTTGGAGAAGCCTTTAAGGTCATTGTTTATACAGGTTGTTGCTGTCGCACGAGGGTAAGAGGGACGCTTTGAAGGGCGTTAATTGTAGCGGTGAGGGCTTTTTGTTCCAAGATTTCAATCCCTTGCTCGGACAGCCATTCTGGATTGTAGACTGTTTCGAGATAGCGATCGCCCCGATCCGGGTTCAACAGTACCATGCGTTGAGAATGGCGATGCTGCTGGCTGTAAGCTAGGGCAGCGGCAACGATAGCGCCTGTGGATGCTCCTAACAACAAGCCTTCTCGACGTGCCAGGGCATGACAAACAGAAAAGGCAATGCGATCGTTCACAGAATACGCTGCATCCAGTGCCATTGGATCAAAATTGGGCGGTACAAAAGATAACCCCAATCCTGTCATTTTATAGGGGTGAGACGGCGTGCCAAAAATAGCCGAACCTGCCACATCTACGCCGACAATTCGAGTTTGGGGATGACGCTGTTTAAAATATCGGCTAATTCCCGCCAATTGTCCCGCCGTACTAACGCCAATAACGATAACATCTGGTGCTACGGGAAAAGCCTGTTCGATTTCGCGAGCAGTAAATTGCTCGTGGGCAGTTGGGTTTTCGGGATTGCGGTGCTGGCAAGGATACCAGGCACCAGGAATGGTTTCGGCGAGTTCTTTGGCTTTTTTCATCCTCGCAACTTGCATCGATCCATTGGCATCTGCCGCACTCAGGGGGACATCTACCAATTCTGCTCCATAGGCAGCCAGCATTCGCCGAATCGGGGGCGGTGTTTTACCATCGATGACAATCATCACGCGATAGCCTCGCGCTGCACCAATCATTGCTAAACCAATGCCGAAATTACCCGAACTAGATTCAACAATTGTGCCGCCGGGGGCGAGTAACCTGGTACGTTCTGCGTGTTGAACCAGACATACAGCATTTTTCTCTTTAATGCTGCCACCGGGATTACAGGATTCTAATTTGAGATAAAATTCGTGATGCTGACAGAGTTCGCTCACGCGATTGAGACGAACAATGGGAACCTTTCCAATTGCCTGGGTGATATCGCCAGCTAGGGATGATTTCAGCGCTGTTTGTAGAAGTTGAATCATTGATTTAGATCCTTCAAAATACACGGTAGTTAGTCCTGGTCATCTATCTTGCTTGCCTGCGGAAAACTTTAGTATCCGAGCGCGAGATCATGCTTATCAATAAGCCAGAAGCCCTCTTTGCCTAATTACAAGCTTGCAACGCCACAATCAGGGTAAACGCATCTAATTTCTAAATTCCCATGTATAGCTTCTGAGTAGAGACAAAAGCGCTATAGGTGGAAAATTAGATCCTTCAAAATACACGGTAGTTAGTCATGGTCATCTATCTTCCTTGCCTGCGAGAAATTTCAGCATTTGAGCGCGAGATTATGCTCATCAATTAGCCAGAGGGCATCTTTGCCTAATTACAAGCTTGCAACGCCAGAATGAAATTGGGGTGAAATAAGTCAGGTTCATTGATTTAAAAAATTATAGGAAAGAGCGCAGGTATAAGTGGTTTTTATATTTCAGGGATAAGCAAGAGAATATCCGACAGCAGCAGTAACTCAAAACAGAGTTACTGCTGCTTTTTGAGTCACTAGAATTATGGACAAAATAAAATATTTTATCCGCCCAAATTGGGTAAGTATAAACAGCACAAAAAAGTGAAACTGGCTATCGCTATAATGATAGGGTTCCAATTTACCTAGAACTGCTATGACAAAATTTGAAACAGAATGCCTAGAACAGCACCTACTAAAAATAGGAAAACTAGCAAAGCAAACTGGTGTTACTGTAGGCACCCTGCGATACTATGAAAGCCTAGGGTTACTGGAACCTGCCTTACGCAACAGTAGCGGTTATCGTTACTACACAGCCGATGCTGCCAGACAAGTGCAATTTATCAAGAAAGCTCAAAGACTCAACTTTTCTCTTCAAGAAATTCAGCAAATTTTGGCCTCTCGCCGTCAAGGAATAACAGCTTGTCCGCTAGTGCAAGACTTATTAAGTCGCAAAATAGATTTCTTTGAGGAGGAAATTCAGCGCATGAGTGCGTTCAAAGCTGAGTTGGAAGCTTATAAAAAACTTTGGACAAATCGAGCTTCAGACAATCCCGATAGCGAGGAACTTTGCACTTTGATTGAGGGAATGAAGGAGGGTTGATCAGTTCGCTATTTCAGCTTTAACTACCTTCCCGTCTTCAATAACTGGCTGAGGTTGTTGAGGTCGTAAAATTTTCCCAAATTTAGCATACAAAGCTGGCAAAACTAACAGAGTCAAGGCAGTAGAAGTAAACAATCCTCCTAAAACTACTACTGACAAAGGTTGCAAAATTTCCTTTCCCGCGCCTCAATAGACACGAAATTGAGCTACACCAATAGGAATTTCTCTATTAACGCCAACAAATTTAGTAGAAATTCGGTATAGCCAAACGTTAGAAACACCTCTTATTCTTACATCGTTTAAAACAAGTTTAAGCTTCGCTTCTGACGCAACTGGTTGAGAGATTTTCACTACAATTTGGTTGTCTAAAATAGAAAAATCAGCATTAATTTTTCCTTTCACATCGTCTGTTAAAGTGATATTGTTGCTGACTATTAACCCCTTTGGAACATCAATAATCAGATGAGAAAGAGGGCTACGGCCTTGAGGAATGTGCAACCTAATCGTATGCCGAACAATCCTCGACCGAGTTTGAGGAAATTGTACAGCTCCATCAATATGAGGACTAGATCCTATGCTGGCACCGGCATAGTCAGCAGCAATCGGAACTGTGAGAGCTAAAGCTACAGCCGAACAGATTAGCCTTTTCATTATTTTACTCCTGTATGACAACCGATCTCGTTAATCAAGCCTCAGAATCCTTAGTAAACGACTCTGTTATTATCTAAATTGACATATTGAGATGAAATCAGGATGAAATTTTTGACCGTTCAAGCACATTTATCCAGAAATCAGATTTTCAAAAGAAAATATTCATTCCTGTGGTGGTAAGTTGCTACTGCCGAGGGTGCGATGGGATAGGATCAAGAATAGTGTGTATCAAGATATTTTTTATACTCACAACACAACATTTTCTTGAGCGAGAGGGCAAGGATAACTCGGATCGCCTGTTTCTACTTGGAGCGTAGTATGCTCAATACCAAAAAGGTCGTGCAGCTCTCGATTTATCTGCACTAAAAAAGCATCACCAGTATAAGCTGTAGGCATTACCAAGTGAGCTGTGAGGGCTGTCTCAGTTGTACTCATTGCCCAAATATGAAGGTCGTGAACACCAGTTACGCCAGGGAGTCCAGCTAAATAAGTGCGGACTGCAAGGGGTTCAATGCTTGCTGGTACGGCATCTGTTATTAAGTTGAGGGATTCTTGGAACAATTGCCAAGTCCCTAACACAATAACAACAACAATAATCAAGCTCATAATAGGGTCAAACCAAAGCCAGCCAGTTGCCACAATAGCGATGCCAGCCAGCACCGCACCCAAAGATACTGCTGCATCAGCAATCAGGTGGAGGAACGCGCCTCTGATGTTCAAGTCATTATGACGATCGGCCATAAACATTAAGGCACTTCCCGTATTAATAGCGCTGCCTACGGCTGCAACGCCAATAATTGTACCGCCTGATACTGAGCTGGGTTCTGAAAAGCGTTGAATAGCTTCCCAAGCGATCGCCCCTGAAGCTACCAGCAGAAAAATAGCGTTCAACAGAGCCGCCAAAATGGAAGAACGACGCAGCCCATAGGTGCGGCGTGCTGTAGGTCGCCGACGGGCCAGGATGGTTGCTCCCCAAGCCAGTAGCAGACCTAAAACATCACTCAAATTGTGACCTGCATCGGCAAGTAGGGCAAGGGAATTGGCAAGAATGCCATAAACTGGCTCAATGATGACAAACCCCGTGTTGAGTGCGATGCTGATGGCAAAGGCACGGTTGTAATTACCACCTCCGTGGTCGTGTCCGTGTCCTCCGTGACTGTGATTGTGAGACACGATCGCTACCCTTGAAGCTTGTTTCTCTTGCCCTACCCAACAGGGAAAATTTACTGATTAAAACTAAAGCGACCGTCTACTTTTTTCCCGCCAATATCCGAAGTAATTTTCACCTGATACTGACCCGCTGCCTTTCCAGGAAGCAAAGCCGTGTAGCTTTTTTCTTGAGCTCCATAGGTCATGGGAAGTGTCTTTTGACTACCATCAGGTAGCTGAATTTGAGCCGTTACTTTAGCATTAGAGATTTCTTCGTTATTGTCTTCTTTTAGAAGATGGAAATCTAAACGAGTTCCATTATCTTCTTTCTCAGAGACAAACTCTAAGTGATAGGGATCTGACTCGACAACTTGAGCGCCTTTGTGAGACGCGCCGGCATGGGTAGAGGGTTCTTTTTTTGCTGCTCCATCGGACGACGCGGACTCGGCAGGCTGTGCACCAGTAGAACTAGCATCGGAATTGGCGGCTTGGTTGCTGTTCCCACAAGCTCCCAAGAAAAACAGACCCACACTTCCTAGAACAATCAAGCCTGATTTGAATAAATTCATGTGCTTTACTCGTTGCATTCAATGATTAGTAATTCTAACAAATTTTACATCATCTTTATCTTGCATACTCCCCTAAGAATTAATGGCAATCTTTAGATTAATTAATCTGTGCGAAACTCAGCTACACCTATGGGAATCTCTGTATCACTACCAATGACTTTAGCTGAAAATCGGTACACAGAAGTAGAATCGAGAATGGGTTGTTTAACTTTGTTGAAATTAATATCAATCCTGCTGCCAGGAGCGACGGGTTCCACGAAGTCTAATATAATGTTTCTGCCATTGACAGAAACATTGATGCTAATTTTCCCACCCTTGTGTTCCAGCACCTCAATATCATTACTCACACCGACAGTGGGTGGAATGGCAATAATTATCTGGGTAACAGGGTTGCTGTTTTCAGGAAAGTGTAATACGAAAGTTTGTTTGACAAGCCGCCAGCGAGTAGGGGAAGAGTACACGTCTCCGTCTACATTGGAAAGCCTACTCTCATCTGTCTCGAAACTTGCATAGCTAGGAGCCATTAAAACTGTACTAACCAGAGTCAATGCAACCGCATTAATTAGTATTTTCTTCACATTATTTTTTTGGAACCTAAACGAATAAGAAAATCGGAGCAATATACCGCGAAAATCACTTTTCAAAAACAGCTTGAACTACCTTTCCGTTGTCAGAAACTGGCGGTGTTTGTTTAGGCACTAAGAATCTACCAAACTTGGCGTACAACGCGGGTAACACCAGAAGCGTTAATGCTGTAGAAGTAAACAATCCGCCTAAAACTACTACTGACAACGGTTGCAGGATTTCTTTTCCCGCGCCGCCTTCTAATGCTAAAGGTGCTAAACCTAAAGCTGAAGTTGAAGCGGTCATCAAAATAGCATTGAGCCGTTCCATCGATCCTTTAATAATTGCTTCCTTAAAAGGCATTCCCTCGGCAAATTTAGTGTTGTAGTTGTCTACTAAAAGCAAGCCGTTGCGGGTGGCAACGCCAAATAATGTAACAAAGCCAACCAGGGAAGCTACAGAGATGATGCCACCAGTTAAAGCTACCGCGATTACTCCTCCCACTAATCCGAGGGGTAAATTAATCATAATCATCGCAGTTGAAGGAATTGACTTGACGGACAAGTACATCAATACTGTAATTACAAGAAAAGAGATCGCACTAAATATCATAATATTTTGCGAAGCTCTTTGCTCGGCTTCAAATTGACCGCCGTACTGGATAAAATAGCCAAAAGGCAACTCCACCTCTTGTTTGACTTTAGCTTGAATTTCATTCACAACCGATCGCAAATCCCTACCTTTAGCATTAGCGGCCGCCACAATCAAGCGAGAAACATTCTCGCGGTTAATCGTATTGGGGCCAGTACCGTATTTGACAGTAGCAACTTGGGCGAGGGGAATTTTATTACCGCTTGGAGTATCAACCAACAAATTCTGAATAGTTTCTAAGTTATTTCGGGCTTCAGGCTGCAACCAAACAACTAAATCAAAAGTTTGCTGAACTTCTAAAACTTGAGAAACAACTTTGCCGTTTAAAGCTGTCTCAATTATTTCAGAAAGCTCTCCGATTTTCAAACCGTATCTACCCGCTGCTTGGCGGTTAAACTTAATTTGAATTTGTTGCACGGGCACCTGCGGTTCGAGTTGCAAATCCACAATTCCCTCAACTGTTTTCATTTGCTCTTCAACTTTTGCCCCGAGGCTGCGAAGCTGATCCAAATCCGGGCCAAAGATTTTGACAGCAATCTGACTTCTGACACCAGATAAAACCTCATCCATCCGGTGAGAAATAAAACCGCCGATATTTGGTGCAACTCCCGGCAATTTAGCAAATTCCTGCCGCAGCGCCTCCAAAGTTTTCGGTCTATTTTTCATGCCCTCCTCGCTCAAACCGATATCAATGTGAGCTAAATTGACTCCCGCAGCATCCGCATCTCCCGGAGCTCTGCCCGATCGCACTTGCACGTATTCAAACCTGCTATCATTCTTAAGTGCATCTTCAATAGCAAAAGCTGCGCTATCTGTTGTCTCCAAAGACACCCCCGGATAAAGCTGAATAGTATTCACCAAAGTTTGCTCCTGAAACTCAGGCAAAAACACCCGTCCAAACGAAGGCAAAATAATTAATGCAGCCACCATGCTAGCAGCAGCAAAAGCTAAAATAATCCACGAATAGCGCATTGACAATTCTACAAAAAAAAGATAGGTGCGCTTGCAAAATCTCGGCAGCCAAGGTTCCTCGGATCTCATGCGTTTAGTAGGCAACAAGATAGCGCAGAGGGCCGGAGATATTAACAGCGATTCCAGACTAGAAATCACCACAACTATCAGATAAGTAATCCCCATAGGCGTAAAAACTCGACCTTCTATACCGGGTAAAGTAAAAATTGGCGAAAACACCACAATCCCAATAACAGTCGCTCCAATTAACGAATCGCGCACCTCCTGACTGCCATCAAAAATCACATCCATTACCGGGCGAGGATGAAGAGAAGCCTTATTTTCTCTCAAATTGCGGTAGGTATTTTCCGCATAGACGATCGCATCGTCGATCGCAGTGCCGATCGCCACCGACAAACCCCCCAAAGTCATCGTATTTAATCCCAGCCCCAGCCAATACATCGCCAGCAGCGCCAACAGCCAAGTCAGAAAGAAATCCAGCAAAACCACCGCCAGAGTGCGCCAATTCATCAAAAACGGGATAAGAATAAGGGTGACGATGATGCTGCCTTCAACTAAAGCCGATCGCACATTCTCCACCGAAGAATTAATATATTCTTCCTGTCGGAAAGTCACAGTAACTTTAATATCTTTTGGTAGAGCTTCCTGTACCTCAGCCATTGCTGCCTCAACCGCTTTCGTTACCGCTGGAGTATCAGCAACGGGCTGTCTGTTTACCATCACAATCACAGCTTTTTTGCCGTTAAAGCTGCCGTCGCCCCGCTTGATAGCAGCACCAACCTTGACATCAGCGACATCACCAATTCTGACGACTGTTCCTTGCCGAGATGCGATCGCAGATTGCTGCAAATCTTCCACAGACTCAATCCGCCCCACCCCCCGGATTAAAGTTTCTCGATCCGGCGTAATTAAATACCCCCCTGGCGCGTTAACATTCGCAGCCGCTGTCGCTTCGGCAACTTGCTGCAACGACACATTAAAAGCTTTTAACTTGGCAGGTTCTACTAATACTTGATATTGCTTCTGATCGCCGCCATAAGCCACGACTTGGGCAACGCCAGTCACGCCTAAAAGGCGGTTTGTGACTTGCCAGTCAACCAGACGGCGCACTTCCATCAAAGGAGTAGTTTCCGAGGTAAAAGCATAGGTAATCACCAGACCGACAGGTGAAGTTGTCGGAGATATTTGCGGTGTTTCTACCCCAGCCGGGAGTTTGCTTTGCGCTAGCTGCAACCTTTCTGTTATCAACTGGCGCGCTTGATAAATGTCAGTTTGCCAATCAAAAATTACCTTAACTGCAGAAAGGCCCACAGCAGAAGCCGATCGCACTGCTGTTACCCCAGGAGTTCCGTTAATCGCACTTTCGATCGGCAGTGTTACCAAAGACTCGATTTCTTCCGGCGCGAGCCCCGGTGCTTCCGTCTGAATTTCTACCTGTGGCGGTGCGAAAGGCGGGAAGACATCGAGCGACATTTGGGGGATGATAGAAAATGTCCAAAGACTAACAATAATGGTGGCGACAACGACTAGCCACCGGCGGTTTATTACCCATCTAAGAATAGTGCTGAACATTTTATTAGCTTTGAGTTAATAGATACATACTTCTGGCCATTAAATTGCTATATCCACGCAATTGTTTACTTCAAACTCTTGACTTCTTCCTCTTGAGTTTTAACGTGATGGTTGTCATTGTGTAACACCAGTTCAGTGTCTAACGCCGATGCAGAGGCGGAAAAACCATTATTTGCGGCATGGTTTCCTGAATCCGCTGCTAATGCTGGCAATTTGCGCCGATTTCCCAACAACACGCCTGCTGTGAAAGTTAGGGATGCGATCGCAATTCCTCCCCCTATTCCCGCCCACCATAAAGACACGGGTAAATTATTAAAATTAACCTCTGTTGCCTTTGGAGTTGCCTCTTTCTTTTCCTCGTCTTCTGAGTGTTTATCGCTGCCGCCCCGTAAAGATTGGGCGTAAAGTTGAGGTGCTCGCTGCGTTACTATCAAATCTCCCTCGAATAAACCGGTTTTAACTTCAACTAAATCTCCAGCAGTTTGACCGGGTTCAATTTCAACAGCTTGATAAGCATTGCCATTTTGGACGTAAACGGTTTTTTTCCCGCTAACCTCCACTATTGCTGCACTCGGAATTGCTAAAATATTTGTGGCAGTTTTGTCGGTTAAAATCTCCAACTCAGCAAACAGTCCTGGCTTTAATTCGCCGTTAATATTATCTATTTCTGCTTTCACCGGCACAACCCGCGTTTCTCCTTCGACGGATGACCCAATGAAGGCGATTTTTCCATTGAAAATGCGATCAGGTAAATTAGCGACTTTTACCCTGACTACCTGACCCTGTTTTACTTTATTTAGGTCTTTTTCGTAGATATTGGCGGTGGCAAAAACGCGGCTGTCATTTAAGAGACTCATCAACGGTTTTTCAGCGTTTACTGACTCTCCTGGAGTGATTTCGCGATCGGCTACCGTCCCCGAAATCGGAGCAACTACGGTAACGAGTCCTCGATCGTTGGCAACCGTTCCTAATTGTTGGAGCCGCGCTTGATAGGGTGCGTCAGCCAAACGAATGCGCGACTGAGCAACTTGGACGGCAGTTTTGCCGCGTTTGAGTTGGTTCTCGGCTTCTAGGACTTCCCGGCGGCTCTGAGCTCTGGTAAGTTGAGCTTTTGCTTCTGCAACCATGCCTTGAGATTCCCGCAATTCCCGCATTGGGAGGTCTACTTCGGCTTGTTTAATTTCGGTTTGGGCTTGGATAACTTCAGGACGGCTTTTTGCCTTAGCAACAGTGGCTTGTGCTTCGGCGAAGTGCGCTTGCGATTCCAGCATTGTGCGCCGCGCGATCGCTCCTGATGCCACTAATTCTTTGTCGCGCTCGAACTGTTCTTTTGCCACAGTCAGTTCAGTTTCTGCCCGCGCTATTTCGGCTTGCGCTATTTCAACTTGGCGCTGATAGTTTTCTTTAGCGGCTTGCACAACTGAACGCTTGTTTACTAATTCTTGTTCTTGCTGGTACTGCTTAGTTACCGCCGTCAATTGGGTTTTGGCTTGGGCGATTTCTGCTGCGGATATTTGAAGTTGGCGATCGTAATTTTCTCGTGCTAGTTTTAGATCTCCTTGTGCTTGCTGCAAATCTGCCTCAGCTTCAGCACGTTTCGAGAGAGATTCAACCCGCAATTGTCCTAATTCTGAACTCGATAAAACCGCAACCGGTTGACCTTTTGATACTTTGTCCCCAGGCTTAACTAGCAACTCTACTACTTTCCCAGCAACAGGAGCCGTCACTTCTACTTTTTCGTTGGGTAAAGTTTCAATTTGTCCTGTGGTTTTGATGCCAATATCTAGTCGCTGGCGAGCGGCAGGGGAGACTTTAATACCTAATCGTTTTGCTGTTTCAGCATCGACAGAAATAGCAGTAGGAGTTTCAGTTGCTTCGTCGCTATGCTTAAATTCATCTCCGTGGCCAGCGTGGGCAAAAGCGGGGGTGGACTCGATGAATAACAAAAGAGTCAGGAGTATTCCCGAAAAGTGAACAATCGGTGCTGAGGAGCGGACACGGGGGTAGTATTGCATGATTGAGTAGGGGAGAATCTGAACTCAAAGATCAGTTTTGCAGATAAAAATGAAATCCGGGTGAAATATGGTGTTACTGTTTGTACCAAGCTTGCCGCCACTCTTTCATTTGCTCGATTTCTTGCTTTTGCGAAGTCACAATCTCTTGGGACAATTTGTTTATTTCCGGCCGCTTCGACTTCTTCAAAGCATCTTGGGCCATCACTAAAGCTCCTTCGTGGTGGGGAATCATCGCATTGATAAATCGCAAGTCAAATTGGTCGTCAGCGGCCCCTAAATCCATGCTCATCATCATGCTTTGCATTTGTTCGGGAGTCATTGCCATCGTGTGACTCATTGGAGCGTGATAAGCCATTGGCGTACTGCTGGCTTTGGCATACCAAGCTTTTCGCCACTCTTTCATTTGATTGATTTCGCGGTTCTGAGCGGCAATCATCTCATTTGCTATTTTTTTCATTTCCGGGCGTTTGGATTTATTTAGTACCTCTTTTGCCATGTTTACTGCACCTTGATGGTGCAGTGTCATGCCATCAATAAATCGCAAATCGTACTCGGCATCAGCCGGGCCTAAATCCATTGACATATTGTGATCCATGCCATGATTCATGCCACCCATGCCACCTTGTGCCGCGTCTGGCTTGTTGTTCACTTCGGTTGCAGCCGTAACGTTTGGGGCTTGAGTTTGGCTTGTAGGAGCTTTTGAACAAGCTGCGAGCACTCCGCTGGTTAGGGCGGCTGTGGCGATCAATGTCAGCCCTGCAAAGCCGGTTTTTAATGAAATTGGTTTCATACATTTTATATGCTTAAAACGACTATTTATCTTCAGCTTTCCACATATAAATGAAATTAGGATGAAATTTTCGACTGGGAATTGTAAAAAATTATTGCTGTGCTGTCGATCGAACTCAAATTTAAGATTTACAGGACTCACAACCTAATTATGTAGGGTGCACAGTGCGCGCCTTACCCCTATGGGTAGGGTGTCAAACCACTTTTTCCATAATTCCTGATTAATTTCGCAATCCCCCTTGACACTCCAGTGGACTAGAGAAGTCCAAGCAGTTGACTCAGCCGCCGTTGTTTAAGCCGATCTCAAGACGAAGTTGGTGACAATTCAAACTGTGAAACCGGAAAATGAAGTTAGGAAAGCGATCGCATCTGTTGGCTATCCAGGCGCTTGAAGACAGAAGTCAGAATATTACCCATTCCCAATTTCAGAGTGCATATATGGATCACCTCACAGTCAAACTCCAAGGCATGAGTTGAGTCGATGGCCCCTTCTGCTGGTATCCAGCGCGTTTTTGCTGAAGTTGGACTAGACCCAAAAGCAGCTCAAATCTAAACACTGCAAGCACCAGGGAAAATTGTAGCGATGCTGGGAGATGGGATTAACGATGCTCCGGCTTGGGCAATAGCGGATGTGGGAACTGCGACGCTGCTCACGTAAGGGTATAAATAAGCTTTCAGGTGTTGACATATCATTAGTTGCTGATATGATGATATAAAAGAGCTTTGTATTGAAGCTAAGCATATGATTGTCTCTGCTCAATCCCAGTCCACTCGCTTGAAAGCAAAACTCTTTCGTGGGTTTTCCGATCCATCACGATTGGCGATTTTGGACGTGCTGCGATCGCGTCCAATGACCGTGAGTGAAATTGTTGAAGCAACCGGGCTATCGCAATCTAACACCTCAAACCACTTGGGCTGTCTCCGTGATTGCGGTCTGGTAAACACCCTGCAGCAAGGACGGTACACCAGTTATCAACTCGCCGATGCACGAGTTGCTGAGATTTTGGAAATGGTTGAAGAGTTACTGGCTGATGTAGCAAAAGGAGTTTATGAATGTACCCGCTACAACTGCTCAGAGAACGAATAACAACAAGCTAAACAGGAGGCACGATGTCAGACTGTGGATGTCACATGGAAGCCAAGAACGCAGCCGAGCGTAAAACGTTGCGAATTCTGTTACTTATCAATGGCACAATGTTTGTCGTCGGAATTGTGGCAGGAGTTTTAGCGGATTCAACTGCCTTAGTTGCAGACTCATTAGATATGTTTGCAGATGCTTCAGTTTACACGATGTCGCTGTATGCAGTTGGCAAATCGGCGCATCACAAGAATCGTGCAGCGACTCTAAGTGGTATTTTTCAGATCACGTTAGCCGTGATGGTTGTCGTCGATGTGATTCGACGGTTTGTTTGGGGAAGTTCACCGGAATCAGGTTGGATGATGGCAATGGCTTTTTTGGCCCTGATTGCTAACAGTTATGGTTTGTACCTTCTCTCAAAGCATCGTAAGGGTGAGGTACATATGCGGGCAAGTTGGATATTTACGCAGAATGATGTAATTGCAAATTTTAGTGTGATCGTCGCAGGTTTCCTAGTCACTCTATTTAATTCTCGGTTTCCTGATTTAATTGTTGGATTGGGAATCGCAAGCCTAGTCGTTTGGGGTGGAATCAGTATTATTCGAGATACACAACGTGACAGAATGAAGCAACAACGGCTGTAGTAATACCGCTTAACAGGTTTTGCAGCAACGATTTGAACGTTTCTCGCTTCGTTTTAGTTTTTTCATCGCCGAGACATAGAAACAGTACCAAAAATAGCTATGAGTAAAATGTACTCCAGCAACTTTACTTTGGAACAATGGGAGTTGATTGAACCTTTTATTTCACCTCCAACATCTAGGGATCGTCACCCAAGGTTGAGGTGTGGAATGTCCTGAATGCAATCTTTTACCTGTTAACCCAAGGCTGTACTTGGCGTGACTTATCGGGAGACTTCCCACTTTGGCAGAGCGTCTATCGCTACTTCTGCACCTGGCGTAAAGACGGAACTTTGCTGAGGCTACATGACCGACTTAGAGCCTGGGTTAAAGTTAGCCACAACCGAGCGGTGAGTCCGTCTGAAGCCATCGTGGATAGTCAAAGCGTCAAAAATGCAGCAATGGTAAACCAAGCAATGGGATGTGACACAGGCAAGCAAATAATATGAGTCAATAATTTTTACTTAACATGAGCAAAACGATAATAATTCTTACTCTCGATCGCAACTTGTGACCGCAAACTTGAGCTAACTAGCAGCCAAACTTTTAACTCAATAATTTACCAAATTGTTAGCTTTGGAGATATAGTATGAATATATGTTCATAAGTTAATTATGTTTTTCCATCTAGGAGGCATCATGAAAAAGACAAAAGCATCAGATTCCGGCTGCTGTAGTTGCAGTCACGACGATCGCCCCGATCTCAGTAATGAGAATCATAACCATGACCACAGCCACAACCACGGGAACGGAGATTTTAACCTGAAGCAAGAATTGATTCCTGTGATATCGGTTGTTGTCCTATTTGTTGGCGGTTTAATTTTTGAAGAAAAACTGCACAACACGCCCTATTCTATAGGTGAATATCTGGTTTTCATCCCAGCCTATCTTTTAAGCGGATGGAATGTTTTAACCAGTGCGGGTCGCAACATTCTGCGAGGTCGATTTTTTGATGAAAATTTCTTAATGACTATAGCAACACTCGGCGCTGTAGCCATTCACAAACTCCCTGAAGCAGTCGGGGTGATGTTGTTTTTCAAAATCGGAGAACTTTTTCAAGAATTTGCTGTAGGGCGATCGCGTCAATCGATCAAATCGCTTTTAGAAATTCGCCCAGATTATGCCAACCTCAAGGACAACGGCGACATTAAAAAAGTTGCACCAGAAACAGTAGTCATCGGCGATATCATCCTTGTCAAACCGGGAGAAAAAATTCCCTTAGACGGTGAAATTATAGACGGCAATTCTCAGCTTGACACGTCTGCACTAACTGGAGAATCAGTACCTCGAACCGTGAAAGTTGGAGAAACAGTTTTAGCAGGAACAATTAACCAGACAGGAGTTCTCACCGTCAAAGTTACTAAACTCTTCGGTGAATCTTCAATCTCCCGAATTCTGGAATTAGTAGAAAATGCCAGAAGCAAAAAAGCTGAGACTGAGAAGATGATCAGCAAATTTGCCAGTTACTACACGCCCTTTGTAGTCTTTGCATCGCTAGCAGTGGCTTTAATTCCGCCTTTGTTCATTTCAGGAGCAACTAATGCAGACAGATTTTTGTGGGTTTACCGCGCCCTAGTCTTGTTAGTTATTTCCTGCCCTTGCGGATTGGTGATTAGCATTCCTCTGGGATACTTTGGGGGAATTGGCGGTGCAGCCAAGCGCGGGATTTTGGTTAAAGGCTCGACTTTTCTAGATACTCTGACAGCAGTCAAGACAGTTGTTTTGGATAAAACAGGAACTTTGACAAAAGGAGTTTTTAAAGTAGCACAAATTGTGCCTAAAAATGGTTTTTCCCAAACAGAGTTGATGGCAATAGCGGCTAAAGTAGAATCTCAATCCAATCACCCAGTCGCGAAATCTATTATGGAAGCTTACGGCGGAAAAATAGATTCATCGGATGTGAAAGATTACGAAGAAATAGCGGGGCACGGCATTCGGGCGAAAGTAAATAATCAAATTGTGCTTGCCGGAAATGACCGTTTGCTGCACCGAGAAAATATCCCTCACGATGTCTGCAATGCTGAAGGTACGATCGTACATTTAGGGGTAGACAACCGCTACGCTGGGTATATTTTGATTGCTGACGAGCTTAAGGAAGACGCTGTACAGGCTATTCGCGACCTCAAGAAACTGGGTGTTGAGCGAATCGTGATGCTCACAGGAGATAATCAAGCTGTAGCTGAGAGTGTTGCGAAAAAGCTCGGTTTAGATTCCTACTTAGCTGAGTTATTACCTGAAGGAAAAGTAGAGGCGATCGAAAAACTGATCTCCCAATCTAAAAAAGGCGATAAAATTATCTTCGTCGGGGATGGAATTAATGATGCACCCGTACTTGCTAGAGCTGATGTGGGCATAGCAATGGGAGGTTTGGGTTCGGATGCGGCGATCGAAACTGCCGATGTTGTAATTATGTCAGATGCACCCTCCAAGGTGGCTGAAGCCATCCAAATTGCCAGAAAAACTCACAATATTGTTTGGCAAAATATCATTTTTGCCCTGTCAATTAAAGCGATATTTATTGGTTTGGGTGTTTTTGGTTTAGCGACAATGTGGGAAGCAGTTTTTGCTGATGTTGGGGTGGCTTTAGCAGCTATTTTCAATGCGACTAGAGTTTTAAAGTAGTCGGCTGACAACTCCAGGAGGGCGGGCAATTCCTTCCTCCTTGTAGCAATTTGTAGAGGAAAGCAAATGGAAAGTATGCTCAAAATTCTGTTGGGAAGTCTAGCTCTTAGTATTATTCACGCATTAATTCCCAACCACTGGATGCCTTTAATTGCGATTGGTAAAACTGAAAATTGGTCTCGCAGCGAAACTTTGCGGGCTACAGTAATTACAGGAGTTGCTCATACCCTCAGCATTATCCTAATTGGAATTGTCGTCGGCTTATTCGGTTACAAGTTCGCTGCTACCTATGTAGAGGCCGCTGAAATAATTGCGCCTTTAGTTTTATTAGTTTTAGGAATTATCTATCTTTTGGCAGAGTTAGATAGTTCTCGCAGGCACCACCACCATCACGCGGAAACAGTTAATTTAACTACCAAGCGATCGCAATTTCAAATCCTAGCTGTTTTAGGAACAGGAATGTTTTTCTCGCCTTGCATCGAAATAGAAGCCTATTTTTTTTCAGCAGGAACGATTGGTTTGAGCGGCATACTTGTAGTTTCTGTGGTCTACTTAGTTGTGACAGTTTTGGGAATGGTTTTGCTAGTAGACTTGGGAATGAAAGGAGTTAATGCTTTAGAAGAAAAGCTGCATTTTTTCGAGGCTCACGAACAAGGATTAACCGGAGCAGTATTAATCCTTCTAGGAATTGTGGCTTATTTCATCAAAGTGTAAAATGGTTGGTAATACAATTTAGTCTTGGGAAATATCCAGCACAGGAAAAAATATTATGCGTCGTCAACGTTCCATGCCTTGGATTCACCGCTATTCTCGTCCGCTCACGGCAGGAATTGCCTCGATAGGGGCTGCGATCACTGCTTATCTAACAGTGGTTAAGTTATCCAACGGAACGGCAGTTTGTCCGATCGAAGGCTGCGATATCGTGCTTTCGAGTCCTTATGCCTATGTCTTTGGTTTGCCTCTTTCTTTGTTCGGTTTTTTGGGCTATTTGAGCATGATAGTTTTTGCCGTAGCTCCCCTATTGGTCAATCCCGCAGAACAGAAGAGTCTCCGCTCTAAGTTAGAGTCTTGGACGGGACTATTTCTGTTTGCTGGTAGCACAGCTATGACGATTTTCAGCGGCTATCTGATGTATGTACTGGCTGTTGATATTAAAGCAGCTTGTATTTACTGTATTGCATCTGCTTTGTTTGCAACTAGCTTGTTTGTCTTAGCATTAATAGGTCGCGAATGGGATGATATCGGGCAACTATTTTTTATAGGAATTGTGGTGTCTATGTTAGTGCTGATTTCCTCTCTGGCTCTTTATGCCGATGTGAATAATCTCGGTACAGCTAACGAGACTAGCATCAAGACTACGACATCTTCCGGTACTTCAGAAATTGCTTTAGCGCAGCATTTAAAAATAGTGGGTGCTAAAATGTACGGCTCTTTTACCTGCGATCATTGTCAAGCACAGAAAGCAAGTTTCGGCAAAGAAGCGGCGGGCATTATCAATTATATTGAGTGCAATCCTCAAGGGAAAAATGCTCGGCGGGATCTTTGCGAAGCTGCGAAGATTCAAGGGACTCCCACTTGGGAAATTAACGGTAAGTTTTACCAAGGGCAAAAATCTTTGCAGGAGTTAGCGGATTTATCTGGCTATCAGGGAACTCGCGAATTTAAAGAGCTCTCAAATCAGGAACGTTGACAAGAGTGATTTCTGGCGATCGACTTAATCATAGTCGATCGCACTTAAATTAAATTATCCGAAATCCGGTTAAATGCGCCCTACTCTCACCCGCAGCCCAAGCAAACGGCGCTGCAATCCAAATCCGATCGCCATCCCCGCGATTACAATGCCTGTAAAGTAAGCTAAAACAGTCAACCGCACTGAAAGAGGAGGCGCGACTCCCTCAACTTCAATACTTTGTAAAACCTGGAATGGTGAAAACTGACGGGCCCCGTTGGGTTGGGGAGAAACTTCTACCTCTACTTTGTGAGGTGCGCCATCAAAAAACTGCTCTTGCCATATCAGTTTTCCGGCTGCATCCGGGACACCTTTGTAGGCAAAAGCAATCCAATCATTTTCGAGTTGGGTGACTTTAACATTGAACAATACATCTGTGACTGGCTGATTTGTTTTGGTATCGGTGACTTGAACTTGTAAATTAGCAGCTTTCCCTACTGTCGCACTAACATCTCCAGAAAGTCGCACCTGTAAACCCTGAGATTGCACAATGGGGCTAGTTTTTTCTGTCGGTTTAGATTCTGTCATGTGAGACATTGGCATCGACATCTCAGACTGGGCAATTTCAGCACTGACATTAACATATAACAAGGTAGCGATCGCAATTATTATCGCCCCACTTAACAGCAATCGCACTCTTTCAGGCGCTATTTCTCCTGCTTGGATTTTGGGCTTTCCTCCAATCGCCAAGCCGCCACCTAGCCCAACAACCAACAAAATCACAGCTAAAATCCCAAAATTGCGATACTTCACCCCGTTTTCCGGCACGGATAGTGTTAAAGTTTGCTGAATAGGAGTAAAAGCATTTTCTGCGATCGGAGTCACCTTTGCTAACAATTGATAATTTCCCCTAATGGGCAGCATTTGCTGGATTTGTAACTCACCTTTAGCTGCAACAGCCTCTATATCCAGCAACTTTGTTCCCTCCACGATCGGAAAATCGGTGGTAAACCAATGATTTTTAGGCGGAGTTAAAATTGTCAAACTAATTCGAGCATTCTCTAAAGGAATCCCCGCTGCATCTAAAGCTTGCAGCTTTAACGACACTGGAGATAAAGGTGTAGTTGCCTCGGCTTCAAAGGGTAAAATCTGGCTGATTGGGGGTTCAGAAGTCAGTCGCACAGTTGATTGTGGAGACTGCGAAAACCCTACCCAACCATAGAAAAAGATACTCATCATGCAGACAGCACTGATGAGCGCAGAAAACTTTAATTTTGACATTTTAATTCTGGACTTTTAAGGAATCTCGCGCGGGGTGGGGGCGGGTTTATTTAACCTGTCTGCACTCTGAGAAAGCTCGCAGGTTTACCCGCCCCAACAGGTTAAACGAATCGCACTGCAATATCTCAAATAAAAACAATCTTGTTTAGTGACAACTAACCATCAAAGTGTGGTGGCGCAGAGAGTGTACCTTGTTATGGACGGCGGGATAAGTTGTAAAGTAAACAGTCCAGACAGTCAAAGCGCATAGGGAGATGTAGAGCGTCGCTTGCACGGGTGTTGAAAGCGTCAACCGTGCCGTTTGTTGCCAAACCGAAGAAGAAGAAGATTGAGTAGTCATCATGTACCTCGCAGATGAATAAAGTAAATTTGGGCATCGGCGGGCATCCTGACTTGGAGAACTTGTCTCCTTCACAGTTGCGGGACAGTGCCGGACTTACACCGAACTTTCCCCGTTACCTCTGGTGGCTGTTCCTCACCAGAACCGATTTGATATTCAGAGCATATCACACATTCTGTTGCTGCATTCACATTACCTGGAGTGTTAGATAAAAAATACACAACTTCATATTTCTTGCAACTTTGGCGGATTTTGAGCAATACGACTGATGAAATTTAACAGAATTTGTGAGATTATGAAAATAATATGAAAATTATTTAACAATAAAACCAATGACTCACCCCGAAAACAGACCCAGCCTTCCTGAAGTCCACCGCAGCGTCCCCGTTCCCAACAGCAAAGGTTTCTGGCGTAAAATGCTGGCCTACGCAGGGCCGGGATATTTGGTTTCAGTGGGTTACATGGACCCCGGAAACTGGGCGACTGACTTAGCGGGGGGAGCCAAGTTTGGCTATGCGCTATTAAGTGTGATTTTGCTATCTAATTTGATGGCAATTTTGCTGCAATCACTCTGCGTGCGTTTGGGAGTGGCAACGGGACGAGATTTGGCACAAGCTTGTCGAGATTATTTCAGTCCGCGAGTCAGTTTTTTGCTGTGGATACTTTGTGAAATTGCTATTTCTGCTTGCGATTTAGCTGAACTTGTTGGAAGTGCGATCGGACTGCAATTGCTATTTGGTATTCCCTTAGTTTGGGGAGTGTGCATCACTGCGCTAGATGTAATAATGGTATTATTTTTACAAGGAAAAGGCTTTCGTTATATCGAAGCTTTGGTGATTACGATTATTGCAATTATTGGCGGTTGTTTTATTGCAGAAATGATTTTTGCAAAACCTGATGCCGGAGGAGTTTTACTCGGTTATGTTCCCAGCCTAGAGATTTTGCAAAATCAGGCAATGCTTTATATTGCGGTGGGTATTTTGGGGGCAACTGTGATGCCGCACAATCTTTACTTGCATTCGTCGATCGTGCAAACTCGCTCTTGGGAAGAAACTGCTGATAAAAAATGGGAAGCAATTAAATTTGGCACAATTGATTCCACCGTAGCGCTGTCAATAGCTTTGTTTATTAATTCAGCAATTCTGATATTGTCGGCTGCAAGCTTTCATTTTTCCGGGTATCAAGAAGTAGCAGAAATTCAAGATGCTTACAAACTGCTTTCTCCGGTACTGGGTGTGGGTTCTGCTAGTGCAATTTTTGCCTTTGCTTTATTGGCTTCGGGGCAGAACTCAACCTTGACAGCAACTTTAGCAGGACAGATTGTGATGGAAGGGTTTCTAAATTTTCGGCTGCGACCTTGGTTGCGGCGCTTGCTGACTCGACTGATTGCAATTGTGCCGGCTTTGATCGTAATTATCTTGTTTGGTGAAGGCAGTACAACTAATTTACTGGTTTTCAGTCAAGTGATTCTCAGTTTGCAATTACCCTTTGCAGTAATTCCCTTGGTAATGTTTACCTCAAACCGCAACTTAATGGGAGAGTTTGTGAATCCATTTTGGCTGAAAGCCTTAGCTTGGTTAGTGGCTAGTATTATAGTAGGATTAAATAGTTGGCTGTTATTGCAGACTATTTTCTAGTAATCTGCGATTGCGGTAGAGGCAGGAACACATTTAATATTTGATGCCTTAATGTGTCCATATAAAATGGGAGAAAGAGTAAGAGCGTTAAAGTTGTTACGCTCAGTAACGCCAGGAATGCTATTGATGTGGGATAGAGGCTTACATTCTTATGCGATGGTAGAAGCTACAGTCAGTAAAGGTTGTGAGTAGAAGAGTGCGAATTCCATCCAACGTTAAATTCTTAAACCAAACACTATTAGATGATGGTTCATATTTGAGGAAAGATTTATCCATCAGGCAAACTAAGAAAAAAAAGATTTAAGCCCATACAGGTAAGAGTAATTGAGTACACAATTGAGGCTCCCGAACACCCAGTCACACAAATTAGATATCGTTTAATTACGAGCTTGTTGGACGCTGAAAAATTTCCAGCCCAGTCACTTGCTTGTGAATATCATCAACGTTGGGAAGTCGAGAATACTATTGATGAAGTCAAAGTACATTTATTGGGAAGAAAAACTCATATTCGTTCTCAAAGACCGAAAGAAGTGGTACAAGAAATTTATGGTTTACTACTAGGACCGAAGAGCTGTACGGTCATTAATTTTTCAAGCTGCAAGCAGTGCCGGTGTTTCACCATTGCGTCTGTCTTTTACTGGAACATTACGAGTGATTCGTCGTGCTCTGCCAAAATTCCAGCGGTTACAACCACAAGAAATTCTCTTCTTTTGAATTGGTTAACTTTAGAGATACTTGACCAACTTCTACCTGAAATGGTTCATAGAAACAACCCAAGAGTTGTGAAAAAGCCTGTCTCAAAATTTCGCTCTAAACAAGTTAAACACAGAGGTACTGGAATAATAATGAATCCTCCTGTATTTATTGTTTTAAGCACTGCATAGCCCTTAACTGAACCGTATTGGCGCAGAAGGGACAGGTCCACACTTGGCCTTGATTGAAGGGAAGCATGACTCCCTGCGTGCGATCGGCGCCCCAATCTAGGATACACCGACTTTGAAAACACGCCCTAGGGATTCAAGAGACAGCAGATCATGGTGTCCAGGGTGTTGATTTCTCCTTTTTAGAGGTTCTCAAAAATTTCTTTTCATTCCCCCTTGACACTCCAGTGGACTGGATACTGCAAGATAGGATTAACCCCTCAAAGGAAAGGAAAAATACAACCATGACACTACAGCTAAAAGTCCCTAACATGGCGTGTTCAGCTTGTGGCGAAACCATTACCAAAGCCATCAAGACAGTAGATGCCGCCGCAAATGTTCAGGCAGATCCCAAAACCAAACTGGTCAATATCCAAACTCAAGCATCTGAAGCCGCCATTACAGAGGCAATTACAGTGGCAGGTTATCCCGTTACCTGTCACTAAAGATTTCTCAGACCCATTTTAAGGATGAAAATAAGGAGATTTTGTATGGAAAACGCCACTATGAAACTGCGAGGCATGAGTTGTGCCTCTTGTGCAAGTAACATCGAAGAGGCAATCCGCTCAGTTCCGGGAGTTGAGACGTGCAATGTTAATTTTGGAGCTGAACAAGCCAGCGTTACCTATAATCCCAGCCAAACTGATGTAGCAGCGATTCAGGATGCCGTGGATGCGGCTGGATATTCTGCTCTGCCGATGCAAGATGATGTACTTGCCCCAGAAGATGATGCAGAACGGCAGGCGCGGCAAAGTGAAAATCAGGACTTGACCCGCAAGGTGTGGGTTAGCGGTATTATCAGCGCCGTTATCGTGATTGGCTCGCTGCCTGCGATGACGGGATTGCCTATTCCCTTGATTCCCATGTGGCTGCACCATCCCTGGCTACAACTTGTACTCACTACTCCAGTATTGTTTTGGGCGGGTAGGTCTTTCTACATCAATGCCTGGAAAGCCTTGAAGCGTCATACCGCGACAATGGATACGCTAGTAGCGATCGGGACAGGGGCAGCTTACCTCTATTCTCTATTTCCCACCTTCTCTCCCCAGTGGTTTATCAGTCAGGGTCTTAAACCAGATGTGTACTTTGAAGCGGCATCTGTAATTATTGCATTGCTCTTGCTAGGACGACTGTTGGAAAACCGCGCTAAGGGACAAACCTCAGAAGCAATTCGTTCTCTTATGGGTTTGCAGGCAAAAACGGCGCGGGTAATTCGTAATGGACGAGAAGTGGACATTCCCATCGCTGAGGTAGTGTTGGAAGATGTCATTCTAGTTCGTCCGGGTGAAAAGATTCCCGTGGATGGCGAGATTATTGATGGCTCCTCAACGATTGATGAGGCAATGGTGACGGGTGAAAGTGTACCCGTGAAAAAGCAGCCTGGTGATGAAGTGATTGGAGCGACTATTAACAAGACTGGAAGCTTCAAATTCCGAGCCACACGAGTGGGTAAAGATACGTTTTTGGCGCAAATCGTTAAACTGGTGCAGCAAGCGCAAGGCTCCAAGGCACCGATTCAGCGATTAGCCGATCGCGTTACGGGATGGTTTGTCCCTGTTGTGATTGCCATTGCGATCGCTACCTTCATCATTTGGTACAACATCATGGGCAACGTCACAATGGCATTGATTACCACCGTGGGCGTGCTGATTATTGCTTGTCCCTGTGCGCTTGGCTTAGCCACGCCAACCTCGATCATGGTGGGTACAGGTAAAGGGGCAGAAAACGGAATTTTGATTAAAGGTGCAGATAGTTTAGAACTGGCGCACAAACTGCAAACTGTTGTTTTAGACAAAACAGGCACGATTACCCAAGGTAAACCCACTGTAACGGACTTTATAACGGTTAATGGTACCGCCAATGGTAACGAGCTAAAACTTCTGCGCCTCGCTGCATCCGTCGAACGGAATTCAGAACATCCTCTGGCAGAAGCGGTGGTGCAATATGCCCAATCTCAAGGAGTGGAGTTGACGGATTCACGGGAGTTCGAGGCTCACGCAGGCAGTGGTGTGCAAGGGTATGTATCCAATCAATCGGTGCAAATTGGAACTCATCGTTGGATGAACGAATTGGGAATTGATACCAGTAGTTTGCAGCCACCGTGGGATCGATTGGAATATCTCGGTAAGACGGTTATCTGGATTGCCATAAATGGCAAAGTAGAAGGAATTATGGGCATTGCCGATGCCGTAAAACCATCTTCTGTTGTCGCAATTCGCACTTTACAAAAGATGGGATTAGAAGTGGTAATGCTAACAGGTGATAACCGTCGCACGGCAGAAGTCATAGCGCAGGAAGTCGGCATCAAACGAGTTATTGCAGAAGTTCGTCCCGATCAAAAAGTCGCTCAAATCGAAAATCTTCAGGCAGAGGGAAAAATTGTCGCAATGGTGGGGGATGGAATCAATGATGCACCTGCACTTGCTCAAGCTGACGTAGGCATGGCAATTGGCACAGGAACAGATGTCGCGATCGCAGCTAGCGATATCACTCTAATTTCTGGTGACTTACAAGGCATTGTTACTGCCATCCAACTGTCTCGCGCTACGATCCAAAACATCAAACAAAATCTGTTTTTTGCCTTTGTCTACAATGTGGCAGGCATTCCGATCGCCGCCGGAATTCTTTTCCCGATTTTTGGATGGCTCCTCAATCCAATTATTGCCGGGGCAGCAATGGCATTTAGTTCCGTTTCTGTAGTAACAAATGCGTTGCGTCTCCGTAACTTTCGACCCAAAAATGTTGGCTAATTTGATTCGTGCTTAAGAGGGAATAATGATGAACAAGCAACTTACATTTCTAGGAACATTAGCAGGATTTGGATTTCTGCTTGGGGTAATTTCCGGTTCAATTTTTGGAGTGTTAACGTAGCCTATTTTTGCACTCTGATGAATGAAACATCGAACGATAGCGCGGGTTTAGTCAATCACGAAGGAAATTCACTAAATACCTTTGTTCAAAACCCGCTCTTACTCCCATAATCTTGTGTATTTTTTAGGAGGTTTTCAAATGATCGGCAAAACAACAATTATCGGTACTATTGCTAGTCTGGGGGTTGTACTAGGAATGTTATCTGGTGAAGGAATAGCGCAAAATACCCATGAAACACACCAAACTCAAACACAGCAAAAAAGTCAGTTTCAGCGCATTGAACAACCCTTAAGTAACAAGATTTTAGTTACTTTGGCTGGAATCGGGTTAATTAGTTTAGAACTTTGGTGGTTTCTCCTTAGCAAACCCAAATCTCAGAAAGCAGTTACAGCCAGTGGAGGAATTCAAGAAGTAACCGTCACCGTTGATGGTGGCTATGAACCCAGCCGCATTGTTGTGCAAGCTGGACAACCCGTGCGTCTTAACTTTCACCGCCAAGATCCTAGCAGTTGTTTGGAACAAGTCTTAATTCCAGATTTTCATATTGCAGCAGATTTGCATCTGAATCAAGTAACCTCTGTTGAATTCACACCTAAAAAAGCTGGCAGTTATGTCTTTAGCTGTGGCATGAATATGTTTCGAGGCGAAATTATCGCCACCGAAGACCCACAACTTGAATCAACGGGGTTCGAGGAACCTCAAACACTAACAGAATCCCAGTTCAATTCATCCATGTCAACACATCAGCCTGAAACAATAATTGACGCTGAAGCTATGCAAATCAATCCAACTGTTGACCAGGGCATCCAGAAAGTGAGTATCATTGTTAACAAAGGCTACACGCCCAATCATCTGGTAGTTAAAGCAGGTAAACCCGTTCAACTCCACTTTTTACGTGAAACTTCTAGTGCTTGTTTAGCGAAAGTGCTGATTCCCGATTTTGGCATTGCTACCGATTTGTCTTTGAATCAAGTAACAACCATTGAATTCACTCCCGAAGACGTAGGAAACCACACTTTTAGTTGTGGCATGAATATGTTTCGCGGTACCATAGAAGTGCAAGCCGCTAACGTCTCTGACCCAGATGAAATGGCTGCTCAAGCCTTAAATAACTGACCGTCAACCAAGTGCGATCGCTCGAATGGTTTGTCCAAACGCCTACTGCTACCCAAAGTTGCGACATTCAGGCGATCGCCACTCAGGCATTCAAAAAAATTTCTAGCCCCTCTTGACTCTCCATCCCACTGGATAGTTTATCATAAGCTTAGAGTTGGATTCAGTAGAGGAAATGAGTATGTTAGTTCAAGAAAAGCAAAAACTCATTGGTTTAGTTGCGAAGGAAAGCGGCGTACCGATCAAAACCATTCGCTACTATGAGGAACTCGGTTTAATCAAGGCATCAGGCAGAACCGAAGGGAAATATAGATTATTTAATTCTGATATTTTGACTCGGCTAAGGTTTATTAAACGCGCCCAAACTTTGGGATTAACTTTAGCCGAGATTCAAGAATTATTGACGGTTCACGATGGGGGAGAGTTGCCTTGTGAACACATCAAAGTCCAGTTGCAAGATAAACTGCTCGCTATCGATCTACAAATGCAGCAACTACTTATCCTCAAACTAGAGTTGGAAGGATTACTTTCAGGTTCGCCCACCTTACTAGAAAAGGTTGATTCCATCATTTGTCCTCTGATTCAAAAAAAGTAAATTCTTCTATAACTTAATTGTTTCGATCGGTGTGTCAACGGAGGTTATAGAAGTTGACACACTGGTTTTTTATCAAAAAATAATATCGCTCAAGACAACGGCCCCATACACTGATTAAGGCAAGTCCAACAGTTATGGTCAAAGTGAAAAAATCAGGGTTTATATATTTTCTGCCTGCCTAAATATTAGAGTTGCAACACATTAAAAAAGATGAATTAGCAGGGCAAATATTTGACAATGAGCTAGAGCTTGCCTACGCCGTAATTCAGGGAGTAGAAGTTAGATAGAGGAGAAAGAAAAAACTACCGTACCCAACGTGTTAAATTTAAATCCAATCACTACACTAGGCTTTTCGTTACATAAAGATAATTTTTCCCGCCTACCTACTTATATGTCGATTTATTCTGGAAAAATTTGTCAATATTTTTTCGCTACCCCCTTGACTCTCCAGTCGAATAGAGAATTTAAGCTGTTATTAGTAGGTTGAGTAAGTTCACGATTGATTTACTCAACAAAGTTCACCCATCAATCACCATCGATTAGAAATTGAAGGCTATGGTACTGCAACTAACTGTTCCTAAACTGGCTTGTTCTGCTTGCGTGAATGCTATCACCAAAGTTATTCAAACACTTGATTCTACTGCCTCGGTTCAAGCCAATCCAAAAACCAAACTTGTCAGCATAGAAACTCAAGCCTCCGAAACAGCAATCAAAGAAGCAATAGCTGCGGCTGGCTATCCATCCGTGTAAACCTTTTAGTTTTTTTTCCTGCCAGCGGTTAGCTTTTGGCTAGCCGCCAATCCTAAATATTCATCTTAACTCTGGAGTTTATCAGTAGTTTAGAGGATTCATTTACAAGAATGCCCTTAACTAAAAACTCCAAACGAGAACAGCAAAGTCTGAACCCCTGATAAATCGACAACCTCAAGTTTACTAACTGGAGAAAACAATGAACCCATTTTTAACTGCAATTGCTATCACTTCAACTCTCATCCTAGCTCAAGCTTGCTCCTCACCCTCAAGCACGAAATCTGGCGAAACATCAACTTCTTCTGCCTCACAAGTGGCAAATACAAGTTCTCATGAGGGTCATGTAATGGATAATTCCCAGACATCAGGAGCTAATAAAAATCTTCATGAGGGTCATAATATGGAGGATTCCAAAACCCATGACGCTGGAGAACAACATCATGATGGTGGTCATTCGGGACATTCAGATGCCGAACCTGCGAATGCTATCGCTAAGCTGACAGTTCCCTCCAATATCGCGCCCAAAACTCCCGTACCTTTGGTAATTGAAGTCCAAAACAAAGAGGGAAAGTCTATTGCTGATTTTGATAAATTCCAAGAACAATTAATGCACCTGATTGTCGTTAGCGATGACCTCCAATATTTCAATCATATTCACCCCACCTATAAAGGAAATGGACGCTTTGAAGTTCAAACGGATTTTCCCGGCTCAGGTGGTTACACGTTGTTCAGTGATTACAAACCAGCCGAAAAATCAGAACAAGTTTCTGTCTTAAAAATGCAAGTTCCGGGTCAAGCTTTAGCTCTGTCCAAAGTTGACATGGCTACCACCAAAACTTCGGGAAATACTAAGGCTAACCTCACGTTTTCTCAACGTCAAATAAAAGCTGGACAAGGAGTTAACTTAATTTTCAATTTGCAAGATGCTAGTAGCAACCAACCGCTGAAGGATTTACAGCCCTATTTAGGGGAAAGAGGACACTTAGTTATCCTCAAGCAGTCATCACCGTTGACAAAAGCCGACTATATTCATGCTCATGCCTTGAAAGATACTCCAGCAGGGGAGGTTCACTTTATGACCAGTTTCCCCCAACCAGGAAAATATAAGCTTTGGGGGCAGTTCAATCGTAATGGTCAAATTGTCACGGCTGATTTTTGGGTAAAGGTGGAATAGTTATACTCGCATTTTTTGTTTCTGAAGCCGAGAAACAGATTTTTGTTTCAAATGCTTGATTTATAAACATTTTGCTATCAGCTAACTACTGGTGGCTGATAGCAAAACTCCTTGGCGATAAATCATGAGTAAACTCTGGAATCATCGGAATTACAACCTTCTTCAAACACCAATCTTCAAATCCATTCAGAGTCTGCTTCTTGTCGGCGATCGTCCCCTTGGTTATTGCTCGTGTTGCTCCTTGTGGGCGGTGGAGGGATTGGACTGTGGCGCGTTTTTGCTCCGACTCAGGAAAAGTGGCAGGGTGGGGGTGAACTTGGACGTACACTTTTTTAGACTGCGATACTAAAAATCCGGTGGGTGTTGGTTTTAGCAACGGCGGTTATTCTCGATACTGGCAAGAAGAACGCTGGCTGTCTTCGGTTTAAACATTCAAGAGCGAGGAAAACTGCCACTTCCCGCGTTCCTTAACACCAAAAGCCAGGTTTCAGTACCATCACAATTGGGCTTCAACCCAGATTATTTGTAACGCCCCAGGTTTTACTGCTGTGCCTTATGCAGCAGCCCGTGTAGAAACTTCTTCAAGAATAGAAAATAATTCATCTAGCAGTTTAAAAGGATGCAGGGGTGCGATGGCGTTCCGCCCCGCAAGCTACGGCATCAGTTACGCTTGCTGTCAGAATGTCCTAACTGTGGGGCGAGGTTTAAGGTTCCGGCGTTGTGGGAGCATGGGTGTTGTGAGCGGTGTCGGTTGCCTTTTGGAGGGATGAGTGCATATCACAAAGCTATTTGAGCGAAGTATTTTTCTGGATTAACTTGAGCTAACTGGATGGAGATAACCTTGACAACTTCACAGGCAAATTTCTTACACTAAAAACATATCTAACGGTTAGACACGCCAAATAACGCGAACAATCATAAATCAGATCGCCCCGTCACTCCGCTTCAGCCATTTCACTTACCCAAATTCCGTGAGTTTACCAGGTACGAGATACTGCCTAATGAGTTAGCTTTGATGTAAGCTCTCCCAAAAGCCTTTCCGTCAGCTAGGTTCATAATTACTGATGGAGCTAATTTCTTGGGAATACTTTATAGAGAGACTTTCAGGCGACAAATAATGAATAAGAAAGACCTGAGTGAACCTGATATTTGCGATCGCTACATTACACCTGCCCTTTATGAGGCGGGTTGGAAAAAGAGTCAGATTCGCCGGGAATATGGCTTTACAGACGGTCAGATGATAGTTCGGGGTCAGATGGCGGCGCGAGGAGCTAGGAAACGGGCAGATTACCTGCTGTATTATCCAGCAAATCAGCCGATCGCAGTCATTGAAGCCAAAAACAACAAGCATAGTGTGAGAGCAGGAATACAGCAGGCACTGGCCTACGCAAAGGCTCTGCGAGTTCCCTTTGTCTTTTCCTCGAATGGGGATGCCTTCTTATTCCATGACAAGAGTGGAACCTACGCTCAGATAGAACAGCAACTCGGCCTGAATGCCTTTCCATCACCAGAGGAACTATGGCAGCACTATAAACAGGGGAAAGATTTACAATCCGTTAATCAGGATTTGCTAACGTCGTCCTATTTCTTTGAGATTGGCGGGAAGGAACCCCGCTACTATCAACAACTTGCAGTCAATCGCACAATTGAAGCGATCGCTCGTGGTCAGAGACGGTGTTTGTTGGTGATGGCAACCGGAGCAGGTAAAACTTACACAGTTTTTAATATTATCTGGCGACTGTGGAAGACGAAAGTTGTCAAACGGGTTTTGTTTCTGGCCGATCGCAATGCACTGGTAGACCAAACGATTATTAATGACTTTCGCCCCTTTGGTGAGGTCATGACCAAGCTAGACCGCAGCCTGGTTGATAATGAAACTGGGGAGATTACTACCGCCTATGAAATCTATCTGGGACTGTATCAAGCAATCATCGGCAATGAAGAACGAGATAATCTCTACGAGAAATTCGACCGAGATTTCTTCGACCTGGTGGTGATTGATGAGTGTCACCGGGGCAGCGCAGCAGATGACTCCAATTGGCGACAGGTACTCGATTATTTTTCAGAGGCGATTCAGGTAGGACTGACGGCAACGCCAAAGGAAACCAAATACGTCTCAAATATTGATTACTTTGGTAAACCGATTTTTGAATACTCCCTCAAGCAGGGAATCGAAGATGGTTTCCTGGCTCCCTTCCGCAGGATACAAGTTGGCTTAGATAAAGACCTGGAAGGTTGGACACCAGAAGCAGGAGAATATGATGATAACGGTCAACTAATTGAGGAGCGGGACTATAACCTGCTGGACTATGACCGAAGCATTACCTTTGACAAACGGACTCAACGGGTAGCGGAATATGTCAGTCAGTTCCTTCACGATGGCGACCCAATGCGGAAGACTATTGTGTTTTGTGAGGACATTGACCACGCCCAACGAATGCGAGAAGCCTTGGCTAACGTAACGCTGAATCGAGGGCTTGTTCTCAAAGACCATCGTTACGTCATGCGAATTACGGGGGATGAGAAGGAAGGTAAAGCTCAAATCGATAACTTTATCAATCCCAAAGAAACGTATCCAGTGATTGCCACGACATCTAAGCTAATGACGACGGGGATAGATGCCCAAACCTGCCATGTGATTGTGTTGGATCGGCGTATCGAATCCCTAACGGAGTTTAAGCAGATTATTGGTCGGGGTACACGCTTACGCCCCGACTATGGCAAGAACTTCTTCACGATTATTGATTTCCGCAACGCCAGCCACCGCTTTGATGATCCGGATTGGGACGGCCCACCGATTCAGGATGAAGACTTTGGTAAAGAGAGTCCACCAACCGGAACGGTCGCTAGTACAGAAGCAAAAGGGAATGATGATGGCAGGGACGTGGGCGATAATGACGATCGCATCGGCACTGACTTGTCAGTTCGCATCAAGTATCGAGTCGGTCGGCAGGAGTTCGAGGTAGCAAAGGAGCGGGTGAGCTATTACAACAAGGATGGACAACTGACTACAGAGTCGCTCAAGGATTATACTCGTCGCACTGTCAGCGAGGCATACCAGTCTCTCGACCATTTTCTCAATAAGTGGAACGAAGCCGATCGCAAACAAGCGATTGTTGAAGAGTTGAAAGAGCATGGGGTAATTCTAGAAGCTTTGGAAGATATGGTCGGTAAGGACTATGACCTCTTCGACTTAGTTTGCCATGTTGCTTTTGACCGTCCACCCCTAACTCGTAAAGAACGGGCCGATAAAGTACGGAAGCGGGATGTATTTGCCAAATATGGTGCAACTGCCTGTATTGTATTGAATGCTCTATTGGATAAGTATGCAGATCGGGGCATCATCGCGATCGAAGATACGACTGTTTTACAGCTTGACCCGTTTGCCAAACTGGGAACTCCGATGGAGCTCGTCCGCAGCTTTGGTAACAAACAGCAGTACAAAGCCGCGATTCGAGAGCTAGAGTCTCTGTTGTACCAAAACCGAGGGGCTTGAGCCTGTTACCCAACTAGAGTACAACTGTTTTTTAGTATCTTTTGAGAAGGACGTTTTTATGTCGTTGAGTGCCACCATTAAATCGATTCAAGACATCATGAGGAAAGATGTCGGGGTGGATGGCGATGCCCAGCGCATTGGTCAGCTTGGCTGGATGGTGTTCTACAAAATTTTCAGCGACCAGGATGCCGAGCTGGAGTTGAATGATGATAACTACGATTCACCGCTGCCTTTGGATCTGCGCTGGGATGAATGGGCAGATAGCAAGAAATTGGGCAAGAATGCACCCACGGGAGAGGACTTGTTGCAATTAGTTGATGGACAATTGTTTCCCACACTCAAGGAACTGGCGGTTGATGACCTCGAAGGAATTGCTCTAGAACGAGCCAAGCTGCTCAGGAGTGTGTTTCAGGATGCCTACAATTACATGAAGTCGGGTACATTGCTGCGGCAGATGGTAGACAAGATTAACGAAGGCATTGACTTTAACCAGTCCCAAACCCGCCATGTCTTTGGTGACATTTACGAACAAATTCTCAAAAACCTTCAGAGTGCCGGGAATGCCGGAGAGTTTTATACGCCTCGTGCGGTGACTCAGTTTGCCGTGGATATGGTGAATCCACAACTGGGCGAGAAGGTATTTGATCCTGCCTGCGGTACGGGTGGCTTTTTGACCTGTGCTTATGAACATCTGAAAAAACAAGCGAATTCGCCTGAACAGTTACAACGGGTGAAACGAAGCATTCTGGGGGTGGAGAAAAAACAATTGCCTCACCTGCTTTGTGTGACCAACATGATGGTGCATGGCATTGAGGTGCCGACGACTGTGCTGCACGACAATACACTCCGCAAACCGCTCCGGGACTATGGGCGCGAAGACCAGGTGGATATTGTGGTGACGAACCCGCCCTTTGGTGGCATGGAGGAGGATGGAATTGAGCGGGGTTTTCCTAGTGAGTTTCAGACGCGGGAAACGGCAGACCTGTTTTTAGTGCTGGTAATGGAACTGCTGAAGGATGGGGGTAGAGCGGCGATCGTTCTCCCGGATGGTACGTTGTTTGGGGAGGGTATCAAGTCTCGCATTAAACAGAAGCTGCTGCGCGACTGTAATCTGCACACGATTGTGCGGCTTCCGAATGGGGTGTTTAGTCCTTACACTGGCATTCGCACCAATGTCTTGTTTTTCACCAAAGGTGAACCTACTACAGAAGTTTGGTATTACGAGCATCCTTACCCAGCGGGGGCGAAGTCTTACAACAAGACCAAGCCAATGCGGATTGAGGAGTTTGATGTCGAGAAAGCCTGGTGGGAGAACCGCGAGGAAACTGAATATGCCTGGAAGGTTTCTGTTGAGGTAGTCCCCTGAAGGAAAGGATCGAGAGAATAAAACTGAATTCAAAGAAAAGTAGGCATTTAGAGTTGTAAACTAGCATTGTAATGATGTACGAAGCGCCAAATTGCAGCAATATGATTTTCTAATTTTTTAGAGAAGGCTAAGCTCTTTCTTACCAGTCGAGAAACTCTTTGTCGAATAGTACAGTTGAAGCGCTCGATATAGCTAGTCAAACCACTGTCTTTATCTACACTTTGATGACGTTTGCTGGGCAATACAGAATCATAAGCACTCCAATGGTCTGTATAAATTACTGCACATTGACGGTACACTGGTGGTATTGAATTCCATAAAGATTGAGCCGATACTGCGCTACGATCTCCAATATGTACACCAACAATTTCCCTAGTCTCGGCATCCAATGCCAGCCAGACCCACTGCTGATTCCCTTTACTATCAACGAATGACCATAACTCATCCATCTGAACATTCAAGCGCTTTTTTTCCTTGGGAGTCACCTCTACTTGCTTCTTAACAGCAGCCGCTTGGCTATTGACATATCGCTGCACTGTATCTTCTGACACTTGCAGTACCCGAGCAATCCCCGCTTGAGAAATACGTTCAAGTAACATCCGTGACATTAATTCCTTTTGTTCTTTTGTAATAGGTTTCCATGCCGGATTTAAAACAAATTGACGGCCACATTCTCGACATTTATAGTTTTGTTTACCATGTCGAGTTTGACCGTTCCGACTAACTTCTTTTGAGCCACAATTAGGACAATGGGGAATCTCTATTGTCATATCACACTATGGTAAACACTTCTCTCTAATAGTAACTTACTCGATCCTTTCCTTCAGGGCACTACCTCTGTTGAAACGATCGCTTCCAATGGCTACAACCTGGATATCAAGAGCCCTAACGCCCCAGAAAATATCCATGAAGACCCAATAGCGCTGCTGAAACAATATCAGGAAGCTGTTATTAAGGCAGAAAATGACCGCCAAGCCTTGAAAAACAGCTTGGTAGCAGCCCTAGAACGAGGTGAGTATTGATGGATTTCAACACGTTTTTAGAAAAGTTTGATGTGATCGCAGAAGCTCCCGGTGGTATTCCCAAACTGCGATCGCTTATTTTAGAGCTGGCAGTGCGGGGAAAGTTAGTACCGCAAAATTCAGAAGATGAGCCTGCCATTTTCCTGGTAAAGCAGACCATCGAATCAAAGCAAGAATTATTAAAGGCAAAGAAAATCCGTAAAACAGAAACTTTGTTTCCTTCACAAGGCTTAATTAAAACAAAAGTTCCATTGGATGGATGGGTTATTGCTCCATTGGGAATGCTCTGTTTGTTGTTGGTGGATGGCTCTCATAATCCACCACCTAAGCAGGAAAAAGGCATTCCCATGTTAAGTGGTCAAAATGTTCGAGATGGATACATAACATTAGACGCTTCTCGATATATAACTGAAAAAGAGTATGAACACGAAATGTCTCGAACTCCTATTCAAGCAGGAGATGTTTTCTTATCGATTGTTGGTTCTATTGGACGTTCAGCCGTTGTTCCTGAAGAATTTCCAAGATGCGCTCTACAAAGAAGTATTGCTTTAATTAGAACAGACTTGTATGCACACTATCTATCTTTATTTTTACGCTCACCAATAGCACTTCAATATTATGAGCAACATGGCAAAGGCACGGCACAAAAGGGGATTTACCTTAATAAACTATCGGAGTTGGAAGTTGTAATTCCACCACTAGCTGAACAGAAGCGGATTGTTGAAAAGGTGGATGAGTTGATGGCGTTGTGCGATCGCTACGAAGCGGCCAAGCAAACGCGAGACAGCCTGCGGCAAAAACTGAGGGGAAGTGCGATCGCCTCCCTCATGAACTCCGAAAGAGATAAGGAGTTGGATACTGCTTGGGCCTTTGTCCGCGACAACTGGCAGAACCTCAGCCAACAGCCCGGAGATGTGGATAGCTTAAGAAAATCAGTTTTGCAATTAGCTTTGCGAGGAAAATTAGTACCACAGGATTATACGGATGAATCGGCATCAGTCCTATTAGGAAAAATCAGCAGTAGTAAAAAAGAACTCATTCAACAAGGCAAAATTAAAAAGTCTGCACTTTTTAGCAAACCATTAGTAGAGCAGCAGTTCTTTGAGTTACCTAAGACTTGGAAGTGGGCAAGACTAGATGACATTACTCTGTCAATAACCGATGGTGAACACGCAACCCCACCAAGAGTCAGCAATCCTGAAGTTCCTCTGGGTACTGCAAAAAATATTCGAGATGGTTTTCTAGATTTCAATAACACCGATTATGTAAATACTGAAACAGCGGAAAAATGCTGGAGGAGATGCAAACCTACCCACAATGATATTTTGATGGTTTGTGTAGGTGCAACGACTGGACGATTATGCCTCATAAAAGAGCCTCCAGATTTTGTGATTGTTCGTAGTGTTGCACTAATAAGAACATTTGCAAACTTTATTTATCCTGAATACGTAGCACTTGCAATCAATAGTCCTCTTCTCCAACAGCAGGTATGGAGCAACGTAAAACAATCCGCTCAACCATGTTTGTATATCAACAAAATCCAAATCTTGACTTTGCCCATTCCACCTTTAGCCGAACAAAAACGCATTGTCGCCAAAGTCGATGAGCTAATGCAACTCTGCGACAAGCTTGAAGCCAGCCTACGCCAGAGCCAGCAATGGGCAGAGAGCCTTGCCGCATCCGCCATCAGCCACCTGACAATTTAGATATTGGTAGGTTAGGCTTCAGCCAGTAAATATGGGCTATTCTGACTGAACCGTGCAGCCGATCTACACAGCATTACAGCTTTTGCCGCGTCGATCAGACTTTTCGTACTAGAACACAAAAAGCCCGATCGCCTTGCCGCCAGCCACAGTCCGGCACTTGCCGATCGCACTTAAGGCAACCGCTCCGACCGTACCGACCGTGCAGCCGATCGGGTTTATGAAACAAATTGCCATTCAAGATTCCTGCCGGAATCTAACACCCATCAATGTTACAGAAGACGAACTCCGCCAGAATTTTTGCTTTGTGGGCTGATAAAAAAGTAAAAAAAAAACTGGATTTACAGGGAAGAAATAGAAAGCAATGGCTAGATGCTACTTAGGGATGATTTTAAGCTCAATTGATTATGCAATTTGATGGGATAAGTTTATGATTCCGATTCTTCTAAGTTTTCTTTTTCATTTTTTGAGGTTGTTTCAGTGACTTTAGGGATAATACTTCCTGTAGTTAATTGATGCGAAAAACTTTGAAGAATAAAGTTTGCTGCTGTTTTTGAAGCATTGACAGCTAGTTGTGCATGAGATTTTGCTGGTGCATATTCTCTAGCGTGTCTATCAGCCATAATATTACTTATTCCACTTAATCCATCAACAACATTAGTTAAACCTTGAATCATCTGGCGTAAAGAGCCAGCAATATCTTTTCTTGACGTATCAAGTTTGAGAAGTTCTTTCACACGGGCTAATAATGAAGGTAAATCGCCATTCTGCGTAGGAGGAGCTTGATTTAATTCGTTTTCTATATGCCGCAAGGCTGCTTCTAATAATGTACGAGCATTTGTAATAGCACCATCAAAATCACCGTTCATAATTTTTTCTTCACATTTCTGGCTTAGTTCTTCAATGTAAGCATTATTAAACAGCATTTCAAATTGAACAGCTATATCTCGGTTATCCTTGACTTCATATAATTTGTTTATTTTTACGATTTTATAATTATCAAATTCTAAAAAACTATTTAAATGTTCTACTACTTCTTCAAGGTTATAATTTTTTTCTGTTTTATCAAAATACTTAGGATGTAAAACTTTACGGAAAACTTTACGTAAATCAGAAGTTCCATTAATTTTTTTAATTGTGTACTCCGTATAGTCTTTTCTATCTGTAGGTAAATATGTTTTCTCTGGATCAATTCTTTTAAACTCCTCAAAAAATTTTCTAAGTTCTGAATAAGTTCTACGAGGTGAACAGCCTCCATCCCCAGTAATAACTAGCGTTAATTCAGTAATTGTTATTTGTGAAATGTTCATTTTATTACTTATCTAAGTTAACTTCAAGTTTTTTGTTGTTGAGCCGATAGTACGCCGATCGCCTAAAACATCTCATCAAGCAATTCAGTAACGTCTCGCTGGTCACGCCCCCGGTTATCGTCATACACCATCAGAGTGTTCAGATTCTTGTGCCTGCTGAGTTTCTGAACTTTTCGCACATCCCCGTCTGTTGCGTCCAGTGCCGCCGTGATTGCCGAGTGACGGATGCGGTGAGGTGACATTTGCTTTTGGCGTTGCTTAGTCAGGGTATGAAAAAAATAACTTGAAAATCCCGAAGTTTTGTGGATACTGCTTTCTATGACTTGCATATTTAGCCCTTTATACCCTAAATCAGTAACGCCTTTATATTTATTGAATACTAAAAATTTCAGCGTTTTCTGGTTTTGAGCGTCAAACCATTATAATAACGGGTCTATACTACACATCTACTATTTACCCTCCTCACTAGCTAGAAAAACCCATTGGATGGAAACCAGAGCGAGACGATGAATTCAGTCCCTTAAGAATTTCTCGAACTTTTACAAAATCTTCTTTGTCCGAAATCTCTACATGAGCCTCAATTCTGAAAATATCATCAAGTCTTTCTTTGTCATTTTCTATAACTTTTAATATCTTCACAACCTTACTTGCAAACGAAAAGCATTCGTCACCGTAGTGGAGAATCAGCTCAATGTCATCCCCTACTTGTAAGCCCAGATTAAAATTGTACTTAGCAACTTGCATCGACCAATTGACTTTTTCTTTGTCTACGTCTTTTTCTACATCTTCTTCTTTAAGAAGGGAAGGAATCATTACAAAATACTGAAACATACAGCTCGCTCCTAAATTTATTAAAATAGTTTAGCTATGAACTTATTTTCTTTCATAGTATTTAAGATTTATTTAATTATTCACGTCAGAAAAAATTATAGAAAATAAGAGTTTTATTTTTAATTAACTCTACGGGTAGCACTTCCAAGTCTTAGATAGGGAAAGTTGCGTTTTCCCGCCTAGATTTTTAGTGGCACACCCACTCTGTAACGGCAGAAATTGTAGAAATAGGTGCTGAGTGCTGGCACGGGTTTTGACAGTCTTAGGGGTCGCAGGCTTAACAAACCCTCAACCTGCTGAAAATTCTCACGGGTTGGCTCGAACGCAGCGATCGCCCCCATCAGGAAAATTCTCCCTCAAACTTCCTTCGATCGAAATACTGACACCAAAATTCTACGACTTCTAACAACATAGGCATGGATAATGAAAATAGTTCAAGATATCCTAAGAAGCTTACCCGGTACAGATAAACATAAAAATGTGATATGAACGTTTCGGAAGACTTGGATGGGGCATGGAAAGATGTTTGGAATGTCTTGGAACCAGAGAAATCTTGGTTGACCGATGCAGCTAAATGCGATTACATCCAGAAAAAACTTTCCTATTTTAATTCCCAACACGGCAACAGCCCAGAACATATCGACCAATTTATTAAAGCTTTATCCAGAGGAACCGCTCTAGTTCAAGCAGCGATCGAATGGCAAAATCCTGTGAGCAAGCAAAAGCAGAGTTGAGCGCAGATCTGTGGGAAATAGTCGGCGCTCGTGATGGCAACGATAAATCACGAGCCGTAGGAGTGGAGAGCGGCCCAGAAGCAAGTCGCCGATCGGGAAAAGGAGCTTTTGCAATTGCACGACCGGAACGGCGACTTGGGACTGGAGGTGTACAATCTTACCGAACAGCTTGCGATCGTTGCAGGCGTGAGCCAAGAACTAGCGCGGCTCAAGCAAGAGTTGAGAGATAAAATGGCTGATGTTCACGCCTGAAGGGCGGGCGATCGAACTCTCCGGCAGTACGCTGGCAGCGAGAACGCCCGCGAGGGATGCTAAAGCCGATTTAACAGAAGCTAATAGCAAATTGCTCCAGCAGTTGGAAAAAAACCGGGAACTGGTAAGGGAAATCGCCGAACTGCGATCGCAGCCTGCCCGTGTGGATGTGTCAGAATCGGCAACTTTGCTCGCGCCAGTTGAAAGACCGACGTAAGAAATGTAAGACGGACTGGGCAGATGTGGAGACAATTTTAAAAATTTTGAGCGGTGATGGCGATCGATAGAATGTATAGGTCGTTATGCAGCGGTGACACGCCCCAAAAAAGCCGTCTGCACTTAGGTTGGGGGCTTTTGTGTTAGGGCTAGGGGTTAATCAAGTCGATAATCTTTGCCTTAGTGCCATATCTCTTCTCTAAAATCTTCAATGTGTCATCAGTGCGATCGAAGCCCCTTATACTGAGTTTCGGCATCTCGGTTTGCCGTAGGGTGTTACTCCAAAGTAGCCTGGAATGGTTACAAGAAATGCAACCTTCTGTTTTGACCCGGAGGATGAAGTTGAAACCGATTAGGTTGTGTGGGGCGTGTTATCCCCAGTCGCCTTGTCATAAGATTGAGTGGCAGTTTAAGACGGCAACGGGGTGCGATGGCGTTCCGCCCCGCAAGCTACGGCATCAATTAATGTTGCTGTCGGAATGTCCCCACTGTGTGGCGAGGTTTAAGATTCCAGCATTGTGGGTTGATGGGTGGTGTCCGAGGTGTTTTATGACATTTGCTGAGAGGGCAAAGTATCAGAAGCCTAGAGAAATATTAAAAGAATAAATATTTAGTAATGCTGAGGATAAATCTGCCAATTTAGATGAAGCTGTTTTGCAATTACTTTACAAGCTAAACTTAGTTAATCTAGTATAGATACTGATGAAGTAATTGCGAGTTTTGGATCTATACTGAAGATGTATTAGTAGGAACTGAAGCAATTATTTTTAATAGTAAATGGTGACAGCAAAATTCCGCAGGATATGATTTTTCTTTTTCGGCGGGAACTATCCTTTGGTGATCTGAGGTTTTGTGGTCACGGTTTAGAAAATTTGGATGATCGCTTAATGTACATGGTACTTTGGTTGCAATATTCGTAAAAGCTTTGTTTGAATCACCGGAAAAAAGATAGCCCAGCATTCCTCCTTGATAAGAAAAGGGTGCATATAGGCAGGGGATAAAATTTTCATTTATTTCTTTTATATATTCTCCTACATCCCCATCTGTTTTTAATACTTTAGCTTCTAAAGGCCATATAATCCTTCTATTAGCACTAAGAATAAATGCAATGTCATACTCTTTTGGTTGTGCTGGCGCAGGTTGACGAGTCTCCCTTTCATAAGAACCATGTTGAACATAATATGGCTCATCCCCTGTCATAACTTTGCGAATTTCTGGCTCAAGCAATTGAGTGATGTCTCGTTCAATGTCATCTTTAGCTTGACTACAATCAATTTCTGATAATACCTCCTTTACTAATAAATCATATCCTTCCCACACGAAAGTAAGTATATTAGTTGATGCCGTTTCACACCAGTGCTTGGAAATGGCCATGAATTCATCTGTATCTGGCCATCTTAATTCTGAAATTGTCTGCCGTCTTTTAACCATAATTTAACTCCTATACCACTAATAATTTTGCGTTTCAATTAGTTAATTAATATGACTATATATCTAAGTCATAATATCTGCTGCTACTTGATCAGCATCTCTTAAAGCCATAGAGCGAGTCCAATAACGAATTTTGTCAGGTTTGATCAAATAAATAGTAGGAATTTTCACCCCACTCAATTCGACAGAATCATAAATCCTGGCAACTCGCTGATAAAAGATGCTACCGTCTTCTATATTTCCTCTCTTCAGATACAACTGATTTAATTTCTGCAATAGTTCCAGTAAATCAGGGGAATCAATAGGTTCGATATGTACTCCTTCACAGTCAGGTCTATTAAGATAAATGGCAACTAAACGAATAGGAAGAAGAGTGTTAGTTATTTCCTGAAATATGGTGGCGCAAACTTGTTTATCTTGTCCAAATCCTGCTTTAATAACTCGCAAAAAATACTCGCAGTATGCTGTAAGTTCAGGTTCACTATTATTTTGAGATTGACTATTATTTCTACGAAGGGTTCTTTGTCTTCCTGGAGAAGCACTATCTCCTTGAAAGTCTTGCAGAGTATAATTGAATAGATCATTAATTAGCACCCATTCACTATCTTTAAATTCAAAAGCTTGTCGTATGCGCTCATCTATATCCTCAACTGTTTTTATATTATGCAATTCTCCTACCGATAATTCAGGTATTGGCACACGCAGTAAATCATCTACATTAACTTCTGGGATATAAGAGGCAAAACGACCACTAGAAAGTAGTAGATAGTAGACAGCTAACTTACTGTTGTATGCTAGACAAGCAGCATTCAATTGTGAAATATGCTTTTCAGGAATATGTATGCTTACATAACTTTTAGAGCAGATAATTCCTTCATTTGTATTATCAGTATCAATTATTACTGAACGGAATCTGGCGCTCTTTTTCTGCCAACTGAGCTTTAAAATCATTTGTGGCAGTTGAAATGCAGATAGGCTACTCAAACCTGTACCGGAGTCAATATATGGATCATCATTAATAGGAAGTTGTTCCGCATTTAGGTAGAGAAAACTTTTGTCCAGGAAATCAATTTCTCTCAGAATTCGTTTATTTCTTAAATTATCTTGCAATTTTTTTCTATTACCTTTTGTTACCCCTTGACGGGTTTCAGCAATGCCACGAGCTTTAAGCTTTTCAATACTTAATTCTTGATTCAATCTTCTTACCAAGGAGAGATCACGTCTCCCTCCCCACATTAAAGCTGTCCAAACTAATGGGTTTGCGATTGCCTCTTGTGGGTCAATTGTATTAATATCATGTGGCTCAATTACTATATGATAGTCATCTTCATTAGTCATTACTGGCTTAGGACAAATGTATGTCAAAGGCTCACCGTCAGGAGGTGTGACTGACATTGTGATAATACAAGCTGGAGAAATAGCATCTTTGAAAATTCCAAAACGTAATGCAGACAAGTTAACTATCTCTTCAATTTTGAACTCTGAAAAGAGAGTGTTACGGAATTCCCTAGCAGGGCCACTTTGATTAAAAAGCAGTGGCATAGCAGGCTGTATCATTGATATTTGTCCACTTTCCTTTGTCAAAGCAGCAGCTTTTGGTAAAAAGAAAAGCCCAATATTACCATAAGTGCTAGTAGTCCATTGAGTGTGATTTTTTTTCCAAGAATCTATGTATAAAGATTTCTTTTCAGAATTTTTACCCCACGGTGCATTACCAATAACTAAATCATATTTACCAGCATCTTGGACAGAACGAAAACCTTCTTTATTTTCTTCAAAAAAATCAGCAGTAACTAATTGGCATTCACGCAATCTTGGAAAGCGAAACTCATTTTCCCAATAGTATTGAGGTTCAACTTTATCAAGCATGGTTAAATAAAGACTAAAAGATGCTACTCTTACCGCTTGAGCATCTACATCAACTCCGAATAAACTATTTTCTAGTAAAGACTTTAAATCACTTGGCTGAATTGTCCTATTAAGATGAGCTTGTTCCCATCTATAAATTAAGCGCTGGAATGCTTTAACCAGAAAAATTCCTGAACCACAAGCAGGATCAAGAATCTTAATATCCCATTCTTGACTATCCCAAGGTAAAACACCATCTAGTACAAAATCAACTATATGTTCTGGTGTGTAATGAACTCCTTTACCAGATTCTTTACTCACAAATTCTTCATATATACTGCTAATAAAATCTAAAGGTATAACGTCAAAGTGATAGTAGGGCCATAGACTCATTTGTCCACTTTCAATGTCTACACGACCACTGACAAAATAAGCAAGTATATTTAAGTGAGTTTTTTTAACTTTGTTTTCTTCTGTTTTCCATTCAGCTTCACGTTCTTCTGCTGTAGATGCTTTACCTGGGAATAAATCACCATTAAACTTACCATTGAGCCAACGGAAAAATTTATAACTATCCCTATGATTTGTTAGTATGTGAGGCAAGCTAGAATATTTAACTGATAATTCTTCAATTCTATATAAATAATCCAGTAAGTTTGTATTTAGAGTGGGATCTCCTTCAGAATCTTGGCGATCAAAAAGGAATTGAATAAATATAATTCTTGCTAGTAAATCATGAATAGTGTTATCGTCAAGTTGTTCTTCTTGAAGTCTCTCCCGAACACTTTTCAGGTTTTTCAATAGCATTTGGTCAGCAGCCTGGCTTCGTTTAAATCGTTCGCTATGTTCTTGGAAAAATTGACCTGATAATAAATCAGCCCAGTGTAAACGCAAAGTTTGAGCAGCTTGAGCAGAAAGAGAAGGCTGATTCAATAATTCAAGTTCCTGTCTGGAAACATGAATTACTGGCTTGATAGCATCTTCTGCTTTTGGTGGTTCTTCGTAGCACGTCCAAATTCTTAATCGGTTAGGTTCTATTGTGATTAATGATGGTGTACGAGAAAAACTCCAAGCAAGTCTATAAGTTTTTCTCAGTGTGTCCTCTGATACTTCTCTAGGAAAATCGCACACCAAAGCAATGGGGGCTTCTGTTGAGTCACCTTGAGGATTTGCGGCCAGCACTCCTATTTGTACACCATCACCATCTGGAAGTCTGCTTATAGTCCTTCCTAATTTTTCCTTAGCCTTTCGTGCATAAATACTAGGTCCAGCACCAGATGGCTCCAAAATTTGTTGTGGAGTCGGCCAGTGAAGGTTTTTATGTGCTAGTTCAAGTAGTCCAGACTGTGACATTCCGTTTTTTACGCTGCATTAAAGTATGTATAATTTCGCATTTCAACCATCACCTTGTTATGATATTGATTGATTTTCTTCAAGAGTAGAAGGATATTATTCACTGTTGCAATAATATTTAAATAGAGTTCATAGAAGTTTATTTAGAGTCAACACACTTTCATTAAAAGCAAGTGATGATCACAATATACAATATCGTGCGACTTTAGTATTAATCACCCACTCTACTAATTAACCTCTGATAAATAACATCCAACCACACAGGAATCACAGCTTTACCTTCATCTAAGGATGCGATCGCACTCTCCCAATCAAACTCTACCAGTTTAAGCGATCGCACTTTACCCCTCCACTCTCTCACGCAACCGCCCATAAATCACATCTCACATCTAACCACACCGGTACTACAAACTTACCCTCAGCCCAAGCTGCTACTACTTTTCCCACATCGAACTCTACCAGCTTAGAATCTCCTGCCTGCGACTCCTTGACAAAAATTAACCGGTTTGGCTCCCGATCGCTCAAAAGCCCCGGATACTTCTCCTGGAGAGTTTTTAGAACTTCTCTAGCCACCTCAAACGTAAAACCACTGACAGCCAATACTCTATCGTCGCCAATGCCGCAAAATCTAGGACTTGCTCGCAGGCAAAAACAAGCTCTAATCAACGAATTACTGATCCAAGCCAGTAAAAACATTCAAAACATAGAGGCAAGCATTTAGGTAACGGCTTGTTGGTCGCAGCCGCCGTTGTTTCGTCTCAAAGCATTACCCCACAGCAGCCGAAGCAAAGCATAATCGTGCTTACCAGACCAAGTAGTGCGATCGCGCTGTATGACGGTCAGCGAAGGAACGGGCTAATTTTGTCCAGTCCCGTCTTGAACCAAGTAGCGGATTAGAGCATGAATTGCCCGCTGTGCCGTTAGCGAGAGAGCAACTCTCACAATACCTATCAGCCTCGGACTGAAGAAATTCCCGATTGGTGACGAGCAATTTTAGATTAGACCTCTTGCAAAATAATTTTGTGCTATTATGGAAAGTTTAGCCAATTTTATAATCTAGCAGGCTGGGCAAGTTTAAGGAGAGGCCAATCAACCCAATAATTCAAAGTTTGACCTAAACTTGAGCAAACTTTTAAGTATAACACATATTTTTTTTGCAAGAGGTCTATTTTAGATTTTAGATTTTAGATTTTGGTGGATGCAAGGATTAAAGTCACGCATCAACAGCATCGAGTGCTGATCGCTTTACTCACGCCCGCCAGAAGTTCTCACCCCTGGATTTGTTACAATTCTCGATCGTGTGGAGCAGGTGCATCTACGAAAACCTGCTTTTAGGAGAACTTTTGACTATGTGGCTTAAATTTGGTGTTGCTCCCAGCGGAGAACTGGCGAGCATTGATGAGGTTGTGCGCGGAAAAACTAACCTCGCTTGCCTCTACTGCGGAGGCTCCCTCACAGCGAAAAAGGGTTCCGTGAAAGAACATCACTTCGCGCACACCGGGGAAACTTGCAAGCCCGTTTCGCAGCGGATTAAAACCAAAGCGTTTCCATCGCTTCCCCTCTACGATAACTTCAACGTGCGACTTAAAGGTGAGGAATTAGAGCAATTGAAAGTGCTGTGGAAAGAGTACGGCGCACAAAATTACGCCATTCCCAAAGACTTGGTAAACTTTCGGTGGGAACTCAAAGGATTGGTGGAGTCGTCGGGCGATCGCACTTATCACTTTACCGACTTGGGTAAAATCCCCGTTGGCGCGCTTCCCCTGGCGCTGTTCAACAAAGTCCAGGAACCTTTGCTGCTGTCGGAGCTGGCTTCGTTGGAAGGCTCTGTAGAGATTGCTGAAGCTGCGGGTTTATCTTGTTTGGATGAACGGCGGGCTGATTTGCTGATTTATCGAGCACAGCTTCGTCGGATTCTGGTGAACTCGCTCTACTTCCTTGAGGTAAAAGCTGACGAAAGCTGCTTCTATAAAATTGGGGTAACAACTCGATCGATCGAGGAACGCATCGCGGAAGTGCAGCGGGATGTGAAAGCGCATTACTCGGATGTGACCGTCAATTTGCTGGGACTGTGGGAACACCGGGGGAATGTGGAGCTGTACTTCAAGCACCGGTACAAAGCTTTTAATTATCGCATTGGCAAGCTGACAGAGTATTTTGCGTTTCCGAACGTCAAGGCGGTGCTGAATGATTTGTACGGGATGGAAGCAAAAGTGTTGAGTGATGTTGAGTCGGATGCGATCGGTCTGAACTGGAGCCACACGCCTCGAATTGGCCTGAAGTCCTGACTCAACTTCAACTTTCTGGAAAAAAGAAACTTTTTAATCGGGCGTTGCTGATTTACGGTATGAAAGGCTAAATATGCAAATCATAGAAACCAGTATCACAAAGCTTCTCGATTTTAAAGTTATTTTTTCATACCCTGATTAAGCAAGGCCATCTCTCGATATGCCCAATCGAGCGAGCCATAAAGATCAACATTTAGATCGAGCGCATTTTGAGCCGCCGCAAGGTAACTCGTTAGGCGACAATAATGCGCGATCGCGTCTAGCTCTGCCTGATGAGCCGCCCGGACTTGTGCGATCGAAAGTTCAGAATTGGCAGGAGTCGGCAGAATTGAGAAACGCATAGTTACTCACTTCAATAAAAATTTAGTTCCTTGTTTTGGGTCAAGGAGCTGACTCAAGGCTTGACCCAATCAGTTGAGCGACTCGAAAGGCAGAAGCGATCGCTCCTTCATGCAAGCCATCGCCAAGGTAGGCTCCCGCATGGTAGGTATTGTTCTCGCCATTGGTGGCAACTACTTCATCCCGATAGCGGAACGACTCCGTGGTGTAGAGTGGGGTGTGATGTTCCTGAGTGTGAATGATGCGATCGGGTGCAATCAACTCCTCTAGTTGGAACGATAAAAAATTATGCTGTGGCGACGAGATACCGCAAAGCTGATTTAGGCAGGCGTTATAGCCCCAGCGACTGTCTGGCTTTTGGAAGAAATCAAATTCTGAGGGTTGTGTAACGCCATGTCGGGCGTACATGGAAATATCTCTATGAACTAAGGTCGTTGCATAGTGGGCTTTCCAGCCGGAAAACTGTTTAGTTTCAGCGTCGGTCGGGTCAGCTAACAGCGCCATCACCTGGTCAGGGGGCGTAGCAAACACGACTTTATCAAACTCCTGAATTTCACCCGTCGAGCGCACAATTTTCACAGCATCCGAGCTTCTGGAAATACGGTCAATCTCTACATTCAGCAAAATCTCACCCTTAAAGCGTTCCAGGATTTTTTCAATGTAAGCATACACGCCGCCCTTAACCCTGACCCAGTTGACTGCGAGATAGTCGCGTAACATCGGAATCGCCAACTCTGCTGGAAAATCATCAATCAGTTCAAATGGGATTGAATAGCTATACATAACCAACAACTTTAGCCAGGTATCGCGGCTACCGGAGCCTGGCAAATATTCCGACAGCGGACGATTGGACAAATTTTGCAAGTTAGCAAATTTCGTTCTCAGCCATAATCCCGCAGAACGGGCATAGATGGTATCGAGGCGTAACTGTTCGATCAGCCCGTGGACACCTACAAAGTTCTTCTCGATCGTGACTGCCGATAGAAAGTGGCTGCCATCTTTAAGAAACATGGCTGAACCAATATCGACGGGTTCTAGTTCTACCCCTAGTTCTTGCATCAGCGCGATGAAGTTGTAAAAGACAGTCGGGAATTCGAGCACTCCACTTTCCAAAATTTCATCGCAATCGGACTGGTTCGGCTGCACGTTCTTGTTCAATGTCCGAATGTGCCCTCCTAACATGGGCTGCCGCTCAAACACGGTGACATGATGCCCTTCTTTATCAAGCAGGTAGGCTGTAGCCATGCCGCTAGCTCCGCCACCAATAACAGCAATTCTCATAATTGACCTCTAAGTTTATGAAATGGATAATGCGCGTAGGCGTAGTTCGTCGTAGACATCATCTGTTTAGTCGTCTAAAAGCACGTCGCCCGATAATCGTTGATAGAGCAATGCTCCCGTCCAAACTGTGCCAGCAAAGCCTGGATAGCCAGATGAGGCATTACAGAAATAGAACTGCTTGAGTGAGGTTTCATGATTCAGTCGCCCTAGACCCACATTGCGCGGTGTCAGAATGGAGCCGTAAGAATTCCCACTGGGACACCAGCAAAAGCGTTCATTGGTGGTCGGGCTGCCCGTAATATGGAAGACCATGTGCTTTCTAAAGTTCGGCACATAGTGTTTTTCCACAACATCCAGGATGGAATCCAAGATTTCTTGCTTCTTCTGGTTGTAAGCTTTGCGATCGCTCTCCCGCAATTGCTTGAAATAGCCGTAATTGGCAACCGTGAGAAATTCCACAATTTGGCAATCTTCTGGGCAATCTCGACTCGCTTCCGTCAGTAAAGTAGGCGTTGTAATCGCAAAACTAGGATTAGAAAAGTCATGGCGATCGTACATCTGTGCGAAGGATTCATTCAGGTCTTGATGCCCGCTATGGGCGAGGTTCCACTTGCCAAATCCATAGTCTCGCAGGTCTATATCCTTGACGACGCAATACGCCATGTAGTTAGATGCCGAATATTCATAGTTAAGTTTTCGACGCACAGTTTTGGAGAACTTTTCCTCACCGATCATCTTGGCGGCTCTTTGAGGGTCAATATTGCAAATCACCGTATCACCCGTAAATTCGGAGGTTTGATTATTGGTGAGATCCATTGCTTGAACTCCCGTAACCGTTCTGTCTGTGACTCTAAAATTCGTGATTTCATGGTTTAGCAACACCTCTCCCCCATGTGATTCGATCACCTTGACTAAGGAATTAATCACATCCTCAAAATGCTGGGTTGGGTAAAATGCACCTGCTTGATAGCCTCGGAACAATGCCACCCAAGCATAAAACGACAGTTGATTTGGAGGTAATAAAAAATCAAGCCATTGCAGAGCCAATAGGGTTTGAGCGGCTTGGGGTAGCTGAAACTTGTCAAATACATCTTGAAGTGTGCTGTTGAGATGCTGGAAAGCACATAATGCTTCACTTGGGTGTTTGAGTAATTTAATCGGCTTGATTGGAGGAGCAATTATTTTCAAGCCTACGCCAGTCTTTTCTACTTCGTTAACGAATTGGCGAATGCGATCGCCATGTGCCGGAAATAGAGCCGATAATCGCTGGATCAGTTCTTCTGGTTCTGAGGGAATATCCAACGCATACCCTGGCATTCGCATATGGTCAAAGCCGTCCGGGTCATAACGTTCAAAAGTTACTTCCTTATCCAAGCCCAGTTTTTTGAGCACTTGATTGACAGTTTGCCCTTCACCACAGTTCCAGACGTAGTGAAATTGAGCATTGAATGTATACTTTTTAGCCATTGTAAACGTATGCCCAAATCCCCCTGGATGCTCGTGAGCTTCGAGGATTTGCACAGTCTTGCCGGAGTTTGCCATCAAAGCACCAAAGGTCAATGCTGATAAACCACTGCCGATAATCAGGTAATCCGGTTTCATAAGAGAGTCTCTCGAACAATAAACATCTTTACAATATCGCTGTAGCGCCTGTAGCCTGAGAATTAGACATCCAGTGAAAGGCTTTGAAATTGAAGTTATAACCAATTACAGCGGGTTAACTAGCCTGATAGATGCCTGATTATTCCTTGACTCGATAATTTCTCATCATGCCAGCGTCTTCGTGCTCTAAGGTATGACAGTGGTATGTATATAAGCCGCTGTATTTCTCAAATTTCATGAGCAGCTTCACTCGCTCACCCGGCATTACCATTACAGTATCCTTCAAGCCCTCGTCTACATAGCCATCCTTGACAGTTTGCCATCCTGCGGCAAGTTCTGGCAGCACTTCCCGACTAATAACTTGAAACTGCACGCCGTGTAGATGGATAGGGTGCGCCATCCCCTTCGCATCCATCATGGCTCCGGGGTTGAGTTTATTGATAATCTCCCACTGTTCGATCGAATTTAGCTTTACGGTTTCTTGCGGTAATACAGTATTCATTTCAAAGGGCTGCCCATTAATCACCCATTTCATACCTTTGAGAGAAAGCTCAATAGGTCGTGGCTGGGTGGCATTAACGGCATCTTCTGGACGCAATAGTGGTAGGGCTGCTAGTTGACTGGGGAGTCGCAGAGTTTCTTTTTCTTTGCGCTCAATCTTGACGTTGAATAGCATCATCGCTGAACCAAGTTCCGGGGCATTGTCAGAACTCATCATGCCGCTCATGCTGCTACCTCCTACATTTTCTGCTCCTGAAAAAGCCAGACTATTTAGAGATACTTCTGTCCCAACTTTCAACTTACTGAAATCTGCCCAAACATCAATCCGCTCACCTGGCGCTAACATGACATACTTTCGTTCGGTAGGTCGAGGCAGTAAGCTACCATCAGTGCCAATGATGGTCAGTAGATCGCCACTGCTCCACGCAAGCTTGTAGATACGTGAATTAGATCCATTTAAGATGCGAAGGCGGTAGACTCGTGTCGCCGCAGAAAGTGTGAAGTTGGGCTTACCATTCACGAATATCTTTTGACCCAAAAAGCCCATCATGCTGCTCATGTCACCCATCATGCCGTTGCTGGATTGACCGGAATTACCCTGTTGCATCCCGCCCATGTTGCTATTACGGGGGGTACCTATTTTGCTGCCGAGATAGAGGAGTTGATTATCGGCATCTAAGGTGCGATCTTGCAGTACGATCGGCACATCATAAGCCTTGGTGGGTAGATTAAGGGCTTCTTCTTCTGCATCTGTGACTATAAATAGTCCCGCCAAGCCAGCATAGGCTTGCTGCCCTGTAAGCCCGTCTGGATGAGGATGAAACCAGTTCATACCTGCCCGATTAATCACCTCAAACTCGTAGACATAGGTCTGTCCTGGCTGAATCGCAAAGCGAGGATGTCCATCCATCTCCTCTGGTAAAATCAATCCATGCCAATGCACAATGCTGGCTTGTCCTTGAGGAAGGTTATTTTGGAAGTTGACCCGCACGCGCTGACCTTTGCGAACGCGAATAATGGGGCCTAAATAACTATCGGGAATGGTTTGTAAGCTGTTTGGGTCGCCCTTGACCAGTTGTGCTGCGTAAGACCAAACTTGGGTCATTTGTCCCGGCAAGATTGGAACCGTTGTCGGTGCAGCCTTCAGGTTGATTTCAATATCGGGAATAAATTTTGCATTCGGCCCACGGGCTACGGTGTTCCCCTGAGCCATTTCTGTGGTGGAAGATTGAGGCGAACAACTGGATAGCAGGCTGTGAATTCCGCTTCCGATGACAAGTCCGCCTGCAAATCCACTCCCTCGAAGAAAGTTTCGGCGGGTTAGGGGATGTTGGTAAGTGGTTTTAATGGGCATATCGCTCTCATTTCTGAATACGTCAATAAGCTTGTCTTGTCCCTTCAGAACTTTGTTAAGCCACTTTGTAGCCAGCCGCCGTAATTACATCCTTGATTGCAGCTTCTGAGGCTTGAGTTTCCACTGATACAATCTTGGTTTTTGGATCTCCCTGAACGGTAGCTTTAACATCGACTGTTCTAATCGCTTTAGTAATGGTGTTTACACAACCACCACAGGTCATATTGGGAACTTTTAATTGGAGTTTCATAATGTCAAATCCTTATTTTTGTGTGGTTCAGTCAAGAAAAACGTTTTGGACAATCAGCAATGCTTTTCTCCACTTTTCAACCAGTTCAGTTTCACTGTTCGGGCAGTAATCTGTACACTTATGCGGTAGTGCTTTTATGTAAAGGATGGATAAAATTCAGGCAGTCGAGCCTTCAGCATTGCTAATCTGATTTGGTGATTATAGTCATGAATGAAGTTCCAAATAGCACTCTTGTGATTCTCCAACTTCTTAGAAAACGATAACGTCTTCCTGACCAATCGCGAAACTCGCTGCCTGAGTGTATTATTCAATCGTTCAATGTAGCTGGTTAATCCACTTTCTTTGCCGACAGACTTATGCCGTTTACTGGGTAAAACCGCAGCATAGGCTTCCCAATGGTCAGTATAAATCTTGGCACATTGGCGATAGACACTCGGTAGGGAATCCCATAATGCTTGAGCCGACTTCAAGGAACGGTCTCCAATATGACATCCAATCACTTCCCGAGTCTTGGCGTCAATCGCTAACCAGACCCATTGTTTAGTCCCTTTGTCGTCTACAAAAGACCAAAGTTCATCGATTTGGATGGTATGTTTTCCGACTTGTTTCGGGATGACTGTGGCCTTTTGTTCTACGGCAGCGTACAGGTGGTTCACATAATTTTGGAGCCAGCTCTCAGAAACATCCATGACTCGGGCAATACCAGCGAGGGAAATCCGCTCCAGAAGAAGCAATTCAATTTTTACCAAGGTGTCCGTGTCCTTGGCTTGCCACTGAGGGTTTTCGACAAACTGACGGCCACAGTCGCGACATTTGTGATTTTGTTTGCCCCGACGAGTCATGCCATTTTTCATCACATCGTCAGAACCACAAGTGGGACAAATCAGATAGGGTTTCATGATCAGACTCCTCAAAATACCGAACCTAAAGTTATTATCCTCCATCCTTTACATAAAAGCACTACCCACTTATGCTTGTTGGGTGAGTACGAGTACCACAAAGCTAATAATAATTAGGAAGCCTGCATCCAGTTCAAGGATAGTTTCACTGACAGATTTGAGCCACATAAAATAGATCAGGGGAAAGGCGATCGCCAAACACCAGATTTTTAGAAATATCATGATTTCTTAAAGCCGATACAAGCCATACTGGTGAAGCGAGCTAATCCTATTGGGAACGATAAAAACTGAACGCGATTTAACCCGGCTTCACGTATCAGCGCTGAGAGTTTTTCCTGGTTGAAACATCGAGTGCCCCAATGCCACTGAATGAGTGAGCCGAGTAGTCCCGATCGAGTCACCACAAGAACTAATGGTGCGCCCGGACGCAAAACTCTGACCATTTCTTGTAATCCCTGTGCTGGATTCAGTAAATGTTCAAGCATATAGGCACTCATGACACCATCAAAAGAATGGTCTGCAAATGGCAACGTATTCACATCACTTTGACAGATTTCATGACGAATATTTGCCTGACTGAGTTGTTGATCGGCTATTTTGAGCATCTCCGATGAGACATCGACTCCAGTAATCTGTATTGTTGGATTAATAGTTTGAGCAAATGCCAGACTGAAGTCCGCTGTGCCAATACCACAATCACAAATGTTCAGGTTATCAGGCCAGTGAAGCAAAATATCAGCGTTTTTTAGCGATCGCCATAGCTCTCGATAAGCATGACGATAACCCAGAAGACGAACAAGTTGATGCCACCAGATGGCAGCTTTGTTATAGGTTTGAGACAGTTGTGTAGTTGTTGGATAAACTCGTTGAACTGAAACCTGCCACCATCCAACCGTCCATTCCATTGTGAAACCTCATTGATATGGAGTAATAATGCTAGTAGCTGCTGCTAATGTCTGGACACCCTTCTCACCAGGTGACATAATATGCACCAACATGAGGTTGGCTTGATTCGATTTTGCTTCCATTTGCTGTAAGTCTCTGACCTATGTGTGAGCGAGAGTAGGTTCAGTTTTTTCAGTTTTTATCGTGATGGGATGTTGCACACTCAAAACAGAGCAGGGGGCATGGTGAAACACATAGTTACTGACGCTCCCCTGAATTAACTCTTTGACACCGGACAGTCCCCGATGCCCGATGACGATCAGATCCGCTTCCCAGTCTTGGGCGATCGCACAGATGGTTTCACCGGGGTTATCCACAAAGTCGCCAGTTTTTTGCATAGATTCTGCACCTACACCCGCTGCGATCGCCCGTTCACTAGAGGCTTGCAGTAACTTCAAGCCCATCTGTTTGTAGGTTTTCCAATGCTGTTCGTAGAACTGTACTTCTGTATTAAAATACTCAGGATTGTAACTTCCGCTGATAAGTCCTTCGATCTGGGGAAACCCTTTCTCCTGCATATGGATAATATGGAGCAGGAGCAAACTGCCTCCGGTCGTTTTTGCCTGATCGATCGCGATTTCAACAACATGATCGGTCAGATCGGATTGATCGATCGCCACTAGAATTTTGTGAAACATAGAATCTCCTTTCAGAATGATACGTGGTGGCTTCGAGATTTCTTGGAGTTACGACTTACCCTGCTTCGGTTTTCGTAAGAACTGCCTGAAGTTGTGCCTCATCTTCGTGGGATAACGAAGTTCGTAGGACTTTTCCCTCAAATTTGCTCAAGTCGTCCAAAACCTTGTCAGGTGTAGACTTTCTCACCAAAACAAAAATGGCAGAGGTTCCAGGTTCGATCGTGTTGCCTAGTTCTTGAATGAAATTGTCATCAATGCCGATATCCGTTAAGGCACCGGAAAGGGCACCCACTGCTGCACCCACAATTCCCAGTATGGGTTCAAAAAACATCAAGCCGATTAACAGTCCCCAGAAGCCGCCACTTAACGCGCCACCGGTGACGAGTTCTTGAGTTTGTTTAATCTTGACTTTGCCATCTTTCTTTCTGACCACGATCGCTGCATCTTCTAGATCGATCAGATATTCCCGCTCCATTTTTCTGAGATCGAGCAACACTTCATCTGCCTTAAATTCATCAGGAAAGCCAATCACAATTAGATCACTCATATTTTTCTACCTGTTTAAATGAACACTCAACTTTGAAAAGGAAAAACTTGCACGAAGGTAATCACAGTTCCTAGTCCTAGAAAAAAATACTAGATGTCATGGTGAGACTCCTGTGAATGAGCTAGTTTTTTCTGAATGTTGCGATGACCCCAGGGGACAAATGCAGGTGTCAGTGCGGCATAACGGGCATACTCCTCACCAAATTCTGCTAAGGCATCCCGTTCTTCTTGGTGAGCTAATCGGATATACATCGCGACCAAAATGGGGAACATGAGCAACGTCACGAGAGTAGGCCATTCCAGCAAAAAGCCCAACATGATGACAATGAAGCCGACATACTGCGGATGGCGAATGGTTGAATATGGCCCTGAAACCGCCAATGTATGACTTCGTTGAGCTTTGTAGAGAACTTCCCAAGCATTTCCTAAATAAATCAGTCCACCAAAAATTAGTACATTACTCAGAAGGTGAATCGGATTCCAATGAGGATCGCCTTTCCACCCCAGGAATGTCCACCACAGATGCCCAGCATCATGGGAAAAAATGTTCAATCCTGGATAGCGGGTTTGCAGCCAGCCTGAGAATAAGTAAAGCGTTAAGGGGAACCCATACATTTCTGTGAACAATGCCACAATGAATGCTGAAAATGCCCCGAACGATCGCCAATCTCTAGGGTTACGCGGCTTGGTGAAACTAAAGGCAAAGATGATAAATATCAGGGAATTAATAATCACTAATCCCCACAGTCCGTAAGCAGGAACGTTACTCATATCTCTCATGGTTCGATCTCCTGGACATAAATTGATTTACAGAGTACGAATAATTGCCTTCAGCGAGATGGGCTATTGCCGCTGTTACCGTCTCCATGTCCTCCATGTCCCCCATGTGCTCCGTGCATAAATAGGTGCATGAATATACAGATGAACAGTAAAGAGTACGGTAAGAATCCCGCTAAATGCGCCCAATGTTCTGTAATCAAAAAGTACGCAATAATCCCGATCGACACATACAGCACAACCTTAATTGGCAAGCTGAGACGAGTTGGCTGACGATCGGGCTGGGACTGATTTGATGAACCATGTTGGTGCATAAAGACCTCCTTGTGAATAGAACAACTCGCGATTCCAGGCTTGTTACCACCCTTGCATCTGTGCGATTTCAGCGCTCTGAGATGTGATGATTGACTGAGCCAAAGTACGGATTTCTGGATGAGAAGCACGCTCAGATGCCATCTTCGCCATCATCACCGCCATTTGATGATGGGGAATCATTTGGCGCACAAATTCTTTGTCAAAGTCCGGGGCTTTCTTGAGCGCGTCGAGGTCAGTTTTCATGCTCATCATGCCCTCACCCATCATGCCTGAGCCTGTGCCCTGCCCTTGGTTGTGGTGCTCTCCCATCATGCCCATGTCATTCATTGAAGGTGCAGGGACTTCTTTGCCGAACCACTGTTTGTACCAGCTACGCATCTCTTGAATTTCACGAGTTTGGTCTTTTTTAATCGCTTGGGCTAATTTTTTAACTTCTGGGCGTTTGGCGCGACTAAAAGCAAGATCAGCCATTGCGATCGCATCTTGGTGATGCGGGATCATCATTTCGATAAAATGCTGATCGACTCGGACTGATCTGGGTTGTTGAGGATTTCCTGGTGCAGGTAATGACTGAGCCTGTTTGCTGTTACCAAGAACAAACCCCGTCACAGCACCACTACTGAGTAGCCCGACTAAACTGTAAACCAAAAACTTCTTATTCATAAACTTACCTTGGCTAAGGGATGATCACGTTATTCTACTTTTTAAACTACGCTTAGATTGTGAGAAACTTATGAGCGATGTAAAGCTAGAGAGAGAACTTTTTGCTTGTCCAGCTTTTGATGTAGGAACGGGCATTTTTTGCCAGCAACTTCGACAAAACCAGTGGATAGATCCACCTTGGATGTGTCGGAGAAGTTTATCGGAGCAATAAGAACAATTTTGCATGGCTCCATTTGATAAAACTCAGCTAAAGCGGGTACTGATTCTGCACTGATGGCTGTTGCGTAGGATAATGGTTGAGCGCGATCGCTCATGCAGCAGCCAACGTGCTAAATAAATGGTTTTATGCCGTTGCTTTAGCCATTTGACGGCAAGATTCAGCACAACGACGGCAGGCTTGAGCGCATTTCTTACACTGATCGTGGTCGTGCTTCTCACACTCAGTCGCACAGCGATCGCACGCTTCTGCACAAACCGCACACATTTGAGCGTGCAGGTCAGAATTACGAGCCATGAACCGAGCGCAGAGAGCACAGGTATCAGCGCAATCGCGGCATAGCTGAATACATTGAGCCATCATCTGCACCATGTCACTGGTTAAGCAAGCGGTTCCGCATTGCTCACACTCACGAAGACAGTCGAGGCAATTCTGAATGCAGGTTTCTAGCAGAGATTGATGAGATTTAGTAGTAGTAGTAGTCATGGTTTTAAGCTCCTAAAGAATCAACACAACGAAGAACGGATTGTTATGCCCTTCACCTTGGTTAGGGGATGACTAAGTTCTTATATCTCTCAAGCTACGCTCAGACTATGAGAAACCTATGAGCGATTCAAGGTTTACGTCTTTAGGAAGATTTTTCCAGATTTTTGGCGATGAGCAATTCATTTCATCCTGATTTCATGATTTCTCATCATTATGGGAGGATTCCGCCCATCTGACACCGCAACCAGCCTGTAAAGGATTTAGACTGATGAAAATTTTGGTGGTAGAAGATGATGAGGCCATTGCCGACCTACTTACTTGCATTCTCTCCAACCAAAATTACGTGGTTGAAGTTGCTAACGATGGTGAGGCAGCTTGGGAACTGATTGTTGTTTATAACTATGATTTACTGCTGATAGATATTACGCTCCCTCGTTTAGACGGAATCAGTCTCTGTCGTAGAGTCAGAGCGCACGACTATAAAATGCCAATTATGCTGGTAACAGGGCGAGGCAGTGGTCACGACCAAGCGATCGGGCTAGATGCAGGTGCTGATGGATACATGGTGAAACCGCTCGATCAGGAGGTATTGATTGCTCGAATTCGAGCCTTGCTGCGTCGCGGAGACACGGCTTTTCAATCTGTGCTGGAGAAGGGTAGTTTGCGGCTCGATCCGACAAGTCGTGAAGTTACTTACGCAGGGCAACTTCTATCCTTAAGTCCCAAGGAGTTTTCGATCCTAGAGTTCTTTTTGCGGAATGGTCGTCAAGTCTTTACCTACAGCGTAATTTTGGATCAAATCTGGGCGTATGGAGAGACTCCTAGCGAAGATGCCGTGAGAACTCATATTAAGGGGCTACGGCAGAAATTTAGAGGGGTCGGCGCTCCCACAGATTTGATTGAAACGGTTTATGGACTGGGTTATCGGCTTAAACCAATCGCTGATTCAACCAAGACGGCTCAACTCACGTCTAATGAAGCGACTCAACCGATTCAACAACAAACCCTCAGCGCCTTATCCAAGCGTCAAGAAATTGATCCCGCCTCAAACGACTTAACTACAGAACGAATCGAGCCGGAAGAGTCTCTGTTTGTGGATGAGCGTCCTTTGTTATTGATCGTCGATCCCGATCGCCAACTGGCCCAACAGTTGATAAATGAAGCGGTGGACTGGGGATTTCGGAGCGCGATCGCAACGACACTTTCCGAAGCCGAAACGAAAATTGAGCAGGATGCGCCTACCGTTGTGCTACTCGATCCCGATATTACTCATCCCACAACAGAGAGTTTAAGGCTGCTGGCAAAGCTCAGTCATCAAACTCCTTCTGTGCCAGTTCTAGTTTTAACCAGTCACGATCAATTAACCGATCGCCTAGAAGTTGCCCAACTCGGCGGACATAGTTTTTTACACAAACCCTTGCCCCCGGCTCAAGTGCTGAAAGCGATCGCACAAGCGGCACAACAAGCAGAGACAGCAAAGCAACGGGTGATGGTCGTTGATGCTGAGCCCCAGATTCTTGCAACTCTGAAGGAGTTCCTAGAACCCTGGGGATTGAGCGTAACAACGCTCAACGCTCCTCAACGATTTTGGGAAACGTTGAAATCATGCTCACCGGATCTGCTAATTTTAGATGTGAAAATGCCTGGTGTGAGCGGCGTGGAGCTTTGCAAAATTATCCGCAACAATTCGCGCTGGGGGCGCTTGCCGATCATTTTTTTGACGGCGCATACCGATGCTGCGATCGTCAATCAAATGTTTTCAGTGGGTGCAGATGACTTTGTGAGCAAGCCGATCGTAGGGCCAGAATTGGTCAGTCGCATCATCAATCGCCTAGAACGGATCAAACTCCTTCAGAATGCTGCTGAGACAGATTATTTAACCAAACTCTCTAACCGCAATAAGTCAACCCAAGACTTAAACAAATACCTTCAACTTGCAAATCAACAGGAGCAGCCGCTCTGTCTAGCAGTTCTGGACTTAGACAATCTCAAACAGATCAACGATCGTCACGGGTACAATACTGGCGACATGGTGATGCGTCAGTGGGGACAATTGCTCCGGCAAACTTTTAGGCAAAATGCAGTCGTTGCTCGCTGGGAGAGCGATGAATTTGTGGTTGCCTTATCTAGCATGATTAAGGCAGATGGTATTCAAAGACTCACTCAATTATTAGCAACGCTCCACCACAGAAAATTCGTTGCTCCCGAGCAAACTCAATTTCGGATCACATTTAGCGCTGGAATTGCTCAATATCCAGATAATGGAACGGATTTGCCTTCTCTTTATCAAGCCGCATCCGAAGCCTTGCATCAGTCTAAAGTTGCTGGGTGTGCTTGTATTTTTTCTGCGGGAGACTCTAGGGCTATTCTCCAATAAACGAAGTCTTAATTCATTATTAACATTCTCAAACTCAAACTTTTCTTAACTCCTCATAAGTTCCTCAGATTGTTTTATTACAGTCAAAGTGGGTATGCAAGGACTGTTGCATACAATCACCTCCGATCGCGCGCATTCTGGCATTGGGGAAGGTTTTGTATATCAGAGAGTTTTAGTAGCGATCGATGATTTTGAAATTAGCAGTGGAGAACAGTAATGTTAGATATCGATGAAATGGGACAAAAAGAAATACACGAACTGCTACATAAAGTAGGATATGGACACCTCGGCTGCATAGGCGAAGGGTATCCATATATTGTGCCTATGCACTATTACCTTAAAGACTCAGAAATATATATCTTCACAACGGTGGGAATGAAGACTGAGTATATGGATGCAAATCCAAAAGTTTGCTTACAGATCGAAGAAGTTCACGATCTGGTGCACTGGCGCAGCGTTGTTGTGAATGGTCGCGCTGAACGCCTCACTGAGCAGCAAGATATTGATCGGGTGATGCAATTTGTCAAAACGCAGAATCCAACACTTTCGCCTGCGATCAATCGAACCTGGATCGATGCTTGGGGACGAGCAGAGGTGATTGCAATCTACCGCATTCACGAGAATGAAATGAGCGGACGCACGACTGATGGAGTTAGCAGTCAGTGAAATCGAAAAATTTGGACAAACTTATTTTAGAAGGCTGATTTTAATTCGGCGATCGCCTCTCTAAAATTTCGCCCTAGCTTCCTTCTCTGTAAATCTGCCAACCAGGGCATCACATTAAATTAGGAGGATTAATTTATGAACCACGATCGCCATCAACATGGACAAACCCAACCCAAGCCAGGACACGCTGGGCACCACGAACACAAACAGCAACTTGAAAGGAATCTACCTGACCCACACAGCAATCATAGTGCTCACGGTAAACAGCCTAATCACGCTCAACACGCAGGTCACGACAAACACGCTGGACACAGCCCAGAGATTTTCAAACGACGCTTCTTTATTTGCCTCTTACTAACGCTGCCCGTTCTCTATTTTGCGCCCATGTTTCAGGATTGGTTTAGTTATGAAGCCATCCAGTTTTCAGGTGCGAATTGGGTGATTCCCATTTTCTCAACGATTATTTATTTCTATGGTGGCTGGGTTTTTCTGAAGGGAGCTTACTACGAACTCCGCAGTAAAATTGGCATGATGACTCTGGTTGCTCTAGCAATCACCGTGGCGTTTGTCTACAGTGTGGCAGTGACTCTTGGATTGGCGGGAGATTCTTTCTACTGGGAACTGGCCACCTTAGTCGATATCATGCTGCTCGGTCACTGGATGGAAATGGCTTCTGTGCTGGGAGCCAGCAATGCTCTACAAGAACTTGCCAAGTTAGTACCTTCTGTCGCTCACAAGAAGCAGGCGAATGGGCAGATAGAAGATGTCCAAGTAAGCGCATTAGTTGAGGGCGATCTAATTCTGATTCGTCCCGGTGAACAAGTCCCAATTGATGGTGAGGTCATCGAGGGTACTTCCAACGTCAACGAAGCTTTTCTCACTGGGGAGTCGCGCCCGGTGGTCAAAAAAGCCAACGATGAAGCGATCGCCGGAGCAGTCAATGGAGAAGGCGCTTTGACAATCAAAGTCACTCGCACCGGAGATAAAACAACCTTGAGCCAAATTATGCGCCTAGTTGAGGAAGCGCAGGCATCTAAAAGTAAATTTCAAACACTAGCCGATCGACTCGCCTATTGGCTAACTTATACAGCGATCGCGATCGCTACGCTAGCGTTCATCATTTGGCTATCTGTTAAACCAGATGGTTTAACATTTGCAATTAATCGCGCCGTTACTGTATTGGTGATTGCTTGTCCTCATGCGTTAGGTTTAGCGATTCCCTTAGTTCTAGTTAACGCTACTGGAATGTCCGCTAAAAACGGCATTCTGGTACGAAATCGAGAAGCGTTTGAACGAGCCAAAGACATTAAAACAATCGCATTTGATAAGACGGGGACATTGACAACCGGACATTTTGGCGTGCAACGAATTTATACAGATAGTATAGATGAGTTAAAAGCTTTGGGCATTTCTGCTTCTCTCGAATCTTTATCAGAACACCCGCTTGGACAATCGATCGTAGAAGAAGCCAGCCATCGCAAAATCGAGCTTTCAAAAGCCAGTGACTTCAAAGCAGTTCCCGGTCAGGGCGTTGAAGGCGTGGTAAACGGTCAGCGCTATCGGGTTGGCAGACCAGAATGGGTTCAAGAGTTGAAATTGCAGTTTCCGCCAGCGTTGCAAAAGGGACTACAAGAACGTGAATCTCGTGGTGAAAGTGCGATCGTGCTGATGGACGACAAGCAAGTTCTCGCCCTATTCGGGTTAGCAGACCAGGTGCGGGCATCTGCACGAGAAGCGGTTGTGAAATTACAGAAAATGGACGTGCAAGTGGTCATGATTACAGGCGATGCCGAAGCGGTTGCCAAGGCGGTTGCTGGGGATTTGCAGATCGATCGCTACTATGCTCGTGTCCTACCACAGGATAAAGCTGCATTGATTCGTAAGCTCAAAGCTGAGAAGCCAACCGCCTTTGTGGGCGATGGAATCAATGATGCACCGGCTTTAACCGAGTCGGATTTAGGACTGGCGATCGGCGCTGGAACCAATGTGGCGATCGAGTCGGCTGATTTAATTTTGGTTAAAAGCGATCCGCTTGATGCAACCTACGCGCTTAAACTTGCGAAAGCGACCTACAACAAAATGACTCAGAACTTGCTTTGGGCAACTGGGTACAACGTCGTTGCAATTCCTTTAGCAGCAGGAATTGGTGTACCGTTCGGCCTTCTATTAACGCCAGCATTGGGCGCAATATTAATGAGTGTTTCGACGGTCGTTGTTTCAATTAATGCAATGTCGTTACGTCGCGTTCGTTTGAGTGATTAACTGCATATCTTGGAGGAGTAAGAGTTTATGTCCAAGAGAATCTTCCAAATTCTGGCGGCACCAGAAACCAACCTGTTTCTCTTTGCCTTTTTGCTCAACTTTGTTTACGAAGTTTGGCAGGCTCCCTATTACGAGTTCTACCGAAGTCCCTCTTTAGCCGACAAAATCAATGACTTGACTCACTGCTCCTTCGGCGATGGGGTCATTATTCTATTTAGTAGTTGGGTGGTGAGTGTGTTAGTTCGTTCGCGGAAGTGGGTGCTTTATCCCACCTCGAAGCTGGCGTTCCTGTTTACCAGTATTGGGTTGGTGATTACTCTGGTAATCGAAACCTATCGAGTTAATGTTTCTAAAGTCTATGGGGTTCCGGTGCTGGCAGTACCCATTCTAGGGATGAGTTTACTGGCCGTAATTCAGTGGATCGTTTTACCACCATTCATCCTTTATCTGGCTCGCCGTCATATGTTGGGTTATCTCGAAAAGCGGAGCTAATTAATCGACATGGACAAGGAATTTAATGCCTATCTGTTGGGTGGTGGTATCGGCTCTTTAGCAGCCGCAGCCTTCATGATTCGCGACGGCGGACTCCCTGGCAGAAATATTTTTATCCTAGAAGTAAAGCCCATCTTGGGCGGGAGTTTGGATGGAGCCGGGAACCCTGTAGACGGTTATTCGATGCGGGGGGGACGGATGTTGACGAGTGACAATTATGAATGCACTTGGGATCTTTACAAGTCCATCCCCTCCCTAAGTTCGCCCGGTAAAACAGTGTTTGACGAAACTATGGAGTTTAATGAACGGCATAAGTCAAATTCTATGGCGCGTCTCGTTGACAGCCGCCGAGCAAAAGTCCCTGTGAGTTCAATGGGCTTTTCCATGCAAGATCGTCAAGAGTTGCTGAAGCTTAGCCAAGCTGATGAAGACGAATTGGCTGCTAGTCGTATCACTGATTGGCTTTCTCCAGAATTCTTCAAGACTGAATTCTGGTTTATGTGGGCAACTACATTCGCCTTCCAGCCGTGGCACAGTGCCGTTGAATTCAAGCGTTACTTGCATCGCTTCATGCTCGAATTCTCTCGGATTGAAACCCTTGCTGGGGTGAAGCGAACCATTTACAATCAGTACGATTCATTGGTTCGTCCACTTCAGAGTTGGCTCGCAGATCAAGGTGTCAATTTCATCGTCGATTGCAAGGTCACAGATCTCGATCGCAACACCGAAGAAGGCAAGTTTGTGGTGACAGGCATTCATTATCAGCAGAAGGGTGAAAGTAAAGCGATCGCGCTTAAAGACGGCGACCTGGTTTTTCTGCAAAACGGATCGATGACTGATGCCTCAAGTTTGGGTTCTATGACAAGTGCGCCCAAGAAGCTGACCAAACAGGACAGCGACAGTTGGAATTTGTGGGAAAAGCTGGCGGCAGAACGCCCAGATTTCGGTAATCCTTCTGCTTTTAACAACAGCATTGCCGAGTCACTGTGGGAGTCTTTTACAGTCACACTAAAAACCCCTACATTCTTCAACAAAATGCTTGAATTTAGCAGCAATCAACCGGGAACTGGTGGGCTTGTCACGTTTAAAGACTCCAACTGGCTGATGTCTATCGTGCTCGCCTATCAACCCCACTTTATAAATCAACCTGTTGATATACAGGTCTTCTGGGGATACGCTCTTTTCCCCGATCGCGTGGGTGATTTTGTGCCCAAGCCGATGAGCGAGTGTAACGGTGAAGAAATTCTGCGAGAACTCTGCGGTCATCTACGATTCGATCTGCATACTGTGGAATCGGCAAACTGCATTCCTTGCAGGATGCCGTACATCACAAGTATGTTTATGCCTCGTTTAGGCACGGATCGACCGTTGCCGATTCCTCGCAGCTCGAAGAACCTTGCTTTCATCAGCCAGTTTGTCGAAATTCCTGATGATGTTGTCTTCACGGTTGAGTATTCGGTGCGAGTTGCTCAAATGGCAGTTTATGAATTTTTAGGTATTAACCGCCAAATCCCGCCCGTTTCGCCTCATGATAAGTCACTGCGAGTGCAGTTTGAGGCTTTAATCAAAGCGTTTAAATGAGTTTTGTAACTTCCCAGAAAAGTTGATTCATACCGTCAATCAGCAACGCCGTTTTTTCATTATCTTTACCAAAATTTCTGTTCTATTATCTTAAACTCTTTAGTCGAGTAGAGAGTCAAGTAGAGAAGTCAACATCATTCTTCAGGCATATTTACTCGAATTTTTGAATCTAGGCCTTGACTCTCTAGTGAGGTTGAGAGTTTAGTATGGACTTAGTTCTAAGAAAATTAGTCACTCAATTGAGGATAAAGATGAGTATGCTCACACTTGCTAAAACAGTAATCGGTGGAACTATAGCTGGCTTAACGTTGTTAGCTTTGACAGCTAATCCCTCGTTTGCAGACACTCACAACCAGACTGCTAGTCAAACAATAGCGCAAACCAATCAGGCTCCGCAGCAGCCTACTGAAGGCGGATGTAGCTGTTGCAAGGATATGATGAAAAATATGCCTGGTATGTCTGGGATGAGAGGAAATTAAAGCAACCGCTCCAGATAGACGGTTATGGCGATCGCCATGCGATCGCCTTTTGGGAAATATTTAGGATGCTGTGAAAAGAACTAACAGACAAGGCGTTCTTTGGAATCAGAAAAACGGTGTCGCCCTAACAGTTTTACTGCTCTGTTTACTGCTTTGTTGGTGGTTGGAGCATCCTAATATAAATCTATTCACACCAGAAGGCTTCAAACAAGCAGTCAAGAATCTAAGAATTTTTGTTGCCGTTCAGGTGTTAGCCACCGTCGCGGCAATTTCTTTGTTCCGCTCTGAGGTTCCAAAGCGGGAGTTTAGTCAGTAACCCTGAACCTGAATTTTTCTCACTAACTCAAGCTTGATGCCAGACGTGAGGTAGTGTTGTGCCTGAATCATCAATGCTGATGTTTCTGCATCCAACCCAGCATTAAGCCAGTTCCCATTAGTAAAAAGCCAGCAAAGCTATAAGGGGCGCTTACCTGCCATGCAAATAAAACGCCCCCTAACATTGATCCCCCAACTTGTCCGAGGCTATTAGCGGCATTTTGAATTCCTAACACTGTTCCCGTGTGTTGACCGCCCCGTTTTGAAATCAAAGCAGCTACATTTGGGGTAATCAATGCCATACCGAATGCCAATATAGCGACAACTCCCAGCACAATCGGAAGCGATCGCGCCATTAGCAGCAGGAAGATTCCGCTTCCCATGAGTGCAAATCCCAGAGCAACTTGGGCGATCTCATTCATATATCGAGACAAAAAGCTCACTGCAATGATTTGAAAGACTGCCATCACTGAGCCACACATCATAAATACAAAGCCTGTTTGGACGGGCCCGTATCCCAATATTTCTTGAGCATATAATGCAAAAACGGCTTCAAACATCGTGAGTCCAAACTGGGCGATCGTGGCTAAACCCAACAGCAGTAATAATGGTTTATCCAGCCTTTTCCAATCTAGTGCTGGCTGACGAGGGACTACAGTTGCGGATCTCGATGGTAACGATTCTGGCAACCAGCGGAGAGCGACTAGCAGCGTTAAGAACATCAAACCCGCAGCTAGAAAAAAGGGAGGAGCATAATTTTCAATTTTGAGATCGAAAAGACCGAGGGTAAAATGTAAGTCTTCACGAGTTGTCAAACCACCAAAAGCTGGTCCAGCAATTGCTCCAAGACTCACTGCTGTACCGAGCCAAGCCATTCCTTGGGTGCGATCGCGCTCAGTCGTTACATCCGAAACATAAGCCGCAGCAGCAGGCAGCATCGCAGCGGCTAGAACCCCACCGACCGATCGAGCAACATACAGCATTGCGAGGGATGATGCAAACCCAAATAGTAGTTGAGCGATCGCGGAACCGGCAATTCCGATCAAAATTAAGGGTCGCCTGCCGACTCGATCTGACCATTGCCCCCAAAACGGTGCTGTAATTAACTGAGCGAAGGCGTAAATGCTGGTTAATAAGGTAATGTGAATGGCGATCGTCTCACGCGGAACAACTGCTGTATGTAAATGTTGGGCGTAGAAAGGAAGTACAGGCAGGCTTACTCCGAAGCCAATCATGACTACAAATAAGCAAACAAGAAGTAAGAAGAGCTTTTTAATCATAAAATCAGGTGAGGGGTTTTATTTGTATTGGGTTGGTAATTACTCTGGTAATCGAAACCTATCGAATTAATGGTTTCTAGGCGTTGCTGATTCACGGTATGAATCAACTTTTCGCTTGATGTTACAAAACTCACCCTACTTAGCTTATACCCATTCCGAAATCTTGAATTTATACCTGTATTCAGCAACGCCAGGCTGAATCTCATTAACTACCAATAGTCACACAAACCTGGGATAATTTAAACAAACGGCTCAGATGGTAAGCCAAAGAAGCGAAAACAGCAATGGCAAGCTACAGAGAATGGAACCAAGCATTAGTGTCTTACTTTACCAGTGGCGTACCGCGCGGTACTAAACTTTACGTAAGCGTTGACGACGATGTACTCGAGCGTATTGGTCTAGAATTTGGAAAGGATACGGGCGTCAACAACGGTCGCGATGACTTTTTGATTGCCGTAAGGAAAAGAGTCATCATTGACCAACAAGTTAATTTGAGCAACTTGCGAGGGTGTGATTCTGACGGTTTACCCAAAAGTATTGCCTTTCTCAGTGCCACAGTCCTAGCCGCCTATCAGATGGCTGAGGAAGAAAAAATATCAGAACTAAACTACTTCCGGCGATTGCAGAAAATTTTAGGTCTGTCCGACGCTCGTCGTCCACCGGGCATGGAATCTGGTTCCGCTGCTGAAGAACCGCTATGGAAAGAATGGAATCTTTGGCTAAGGCAACAGGGATTTTTACCTTCAGCAGTTCGGGGTCGCGGTGGTCCAACTACCTATATAAATTATCCAATTTCGCAATCTCTTCTACGCCACGCTGATAAAAACCGACTTCTAGATATATTTAACGAAAAGCAATGGACAGCCCAATGGGATGCCCAAACTTTATTTACTCATGTCCGCCGCGAGACGCCGAGGCTTTGCCAACACTTAAAAGAGTTACTGACGGACAACAGGCAGCGCTATGAAGCCGTTGCCGAAGCAATTCACGAAGTTTACGAACAATGGCAAAATGAGGGGAAACCAGTAACACTAAAACAAGGAGTACGCACCTGGAGCCGCTACCTTTTTGCAGGTTTATATCGCACTGAAGATCCATTCTTGGGCCAGATTGATTACTATCTCTACCCGAAACAGCTAAAAGGGCGACCAGTAGAATCGGTACAAGTTCAGTACAGAGATAACGTTCACCAGCTTCGGGACGAACGCGCTGGATGGTATTTCCCTCTAAAAAATCCAATAAATATGAATGAATTGGATCGCGGTGCAAGATACCAAATTAGTTGTTCTACAGACCTGGATTCCCTAATTTTGCCCGAGCGTAACTTTTGGATATTAATTCCAGATCCCGATAACCCAGATTCAGGAGCCTATGCTTCTTGGGGAACGCCATCCCTCGGTACGCCATTTATCCTACTCTACAAAAAAGAACTGCTCTCAGATATTCAACGGTTGCAAGATGAGCAGCTATTGAAATGGCAGGGTGGAGCACAACCAGTATTTAAAAATTCTACCTGGTTTGAAATTCACACCTGCATGGTTGTTTCCCAAGCTTGGGATGCAGTCTTTATCAAAAGTCAAGAACTTAAAGATGCTTTGCAACCCAGTGTCCGTTTATCTATTAGCTTTTCAGGTGGTTTGCGCGTACCTCAATTGGGTGCATGGCTAGAGGGACATAGCCCTCTAGTAACTATCTTTGGTTTCCATCCCACAGTTGAGTTACAAGTAACTCGATTATCGGATGATTCCCAAATTTGGGAAAAGTTACAGCAAAGTACAAATATTCCCATTGTAGTTAACTTTCCTAGTGTAGGTGACTATCTCGTAAAAGCTACTTGTGGAGGTGAATCTAGCGAGCGCTTTGTCAGAATTGTTGATTGGAGTGGTCTGTCAATAGTAGAACCATCAAGTTGTGAAGTGATGCCGATCGGTTCAAGTCATAATATTTGTGGCAGCGTCCTTCAGTCATTGGCTCAATAAAGTTAAATAAATTCAAAAGTAAAATGACCAAAATTCAACGTTGGTACAGAGGATTTTCATACAAAGGGAACCCAAAACAACTTATCCAGGAAGTTTCCAAACACATACAACACCAAAATATCAGTCAATATGTGCCACTTCTGCGACTGGAAAAAGGAGCTACTTCTAGAAAAAGCTTTTATTTTTTTCTAGCAATTGAAAGTAGTACCCTAGGAGAAATACCTCAAGAAATTGTAAACTCTAATTTGCTCAAATTTCCCTGTTTTAAAACTTCGGCAGTTCCCGGCAATAAGAGCTTCACCTATGAACAAATAAAATCTATGGTTGGGGCAGCCCATGAAGTTTACGATTACACGAACCCTATTCCTTATCAGCCTGTAGAGAAAGTTACCTATGATAACCCATTTGAGGCGAGCGCCTCATCGCCTATCAATCAATCGTCACCAGATATTGAGGCACTTTCCCAGCGTTACGAACACCTTCTCTACTGGCTATCTACCCTTGGTAGCGGAACGTGGGAATCCTTCAAAAAAGCCTGCGATACTCTGAGACTTGAGGAACCAAAACGCATTTTACGGAGGCTTAGGTTGCTTGGGCATATTGAGTCTTCTTCAGACGGTACACGATGGTCTATGGCTCCTACAGCCCTCGTTAAGATTAAATCAGACTCTCCAGAATTTCTTCTTTGCGGTCAACGCAGCATCAAGTTGCTGAAGGAGTTGGAAAAATATACAGATATAATTTCCAGTCATCAATCAAGAAGAGACGCACCGCCTTGCATTCGTCTCAATTTGAGTGACTTTAATATAATTACAAGCCAGTTTTCTATCCTTTACGCTGGGGAAGTATCGAGCCGACTTGCTGAAATTATACCAAATCTTGACATTTGGAAGCAGAATCTCAGAAGCTTGCAGGGAATTGTGCCGAGTATATACGAGTGGAAGCGCTTTGATGGTAATGATTTTATTAGCTGTATCTCTCCCAATCAAACAGGTATGTACCAGATGTGGAGGATAGAGGAGAGCGATCGTCCTGGCTATACACTCTTTTATGACCAAGAAAGCGCTAGTTGGCGACAGGGCGACTGGTATGGTCTACGATTTTTAGCATTGCAGCACAGTGGCTTTGAATGTATTGCACGTTACGATCACGCTAGCGGGCGTTTAGCAATACCTGTCTCCCAGCGTTGGCCGGAAATTTACGAACGTGCGCTAGTGCTAGCATCTGGACAACTCCCAACTTATCAAAAATCCTGGTTGCTCTACGAGAACGTGCCGATGGAAGTAATTTCTCTGCTAACTGATAAACTTAATGTAAAGTGCGAAGAGGTACCTGCCAGTGCATGACTTAGTTGGCGCATATCAAAGACTTGATCGCATTTATCAGCTATATATCAAAAGTGCCTTTCCCCTGCGTTACCGCGCTTTGGCTGATGAACGCGATCGCCTCCTCCAGCAACCAGGTATCTTGAGTCAGCCTCCCTTAGTTGAGCCTGTCCCGATTTATCCATCATCGGGGATGAATTTGTCAGCCGCAGCCAATCAACTGCCCTCCGAATACCACAATTTGGCACAACTTGGGCAAATGATTTTCGATCCGGGAGTCCAGCTTTACCAACACCAATGGGAAAGCCTGCGGGAAGTGTTGGTTAACCAGCGAGATTTAGTCGTGACTACTGGTACGGGTTCCGGTAAAACCGAATGTTTCCTCTTACCGCTTTTCGCACAGTTAGCAAGGGAATCCCAAACTTGGGGGGCTAATCGCCAACCGCCATCAAATCATCGTTGGTGGGATAACAATGTAAATTCTAATGGCGACCGTATCTCTCAATGGGCGCATACACCCCGACCAAAAGCCCTCCGTGCCTTGATTCTCTATCCTCTTAACGCGCTAGTTGAAGACCAGTTGCGGCGGCTGAGAAAAGCGCTAGAAGCGCCATCAGTACACCAGTGGTTAAATCAAAACAGAGGGGGAAATAGAATTACCTTTGGACGCTACACCGGACAAACACCAGTTTCAGGCATACAGAAAGACGATAGTATCAGACGACTGAAAAATGAATTAAGGGAACTAGAACAGCAGCGCCGACAGAGAGATACGGATATCCAAAACAATCCGTCTTGGCTTCAGGATATGCCCGATTTGCCTTACTACAAACCGCTACTTGATGGCGGTGAAATGTGGTCTCGGTGGGATATGCAAGATAGTCCGCCGGATATTCTAATTACTAATTACTCGATGCTCAACATTATGATGATGCGGAGTATTGAGAACAATATTTTTGATGCTACTCGTGACTGGCTTGCTGACAATCCCGACCACCAATTTTTCCTCATTATTGATGAACTTCATGCTTATCGCGGTACGCCGGGGACAGAGGTTGCTTATATTCTGCGATTGTTGTATTCGCGTTTGGGATTGACACCAGACTCGCCACAACTACGGATTTTGACGACTACAGCTAGCCTTGAGCCAAATCAACAGGGCAGAGACTTTTTGCGTGAGTTTTTTGGCCGCGATAATTTTGACTTCATCACAGGACAACAAACCCCACCAACACCAGGGGCAAGATTCAATCTTTCGGCCTATCAAAATGCTTTTGCCCAGTTTGCTCAGTCAGTACAAGCTGACCCATTGCAGGAAATGCAACCGCCAAATTCAGCATCTAATCAAGTGCGGAATGCTATGTCTAATTTGGCTATGCAGCTTGGACAACCGGCAGGATCTGGACTAAGTGCGGAACAACATCTTGGAGAAGCACTGGCTACTTTAGGCGCAGCCGATGTACTGAGAGATGCTTGTCGCGAAGTCGATCGTCTGCTTAATCCAAGTAATCCTAACCCTACAGTGAGGGCTACGAAAGTTATAGATGCAGAACACTTAAATGATCCAACAGATTTAGACCGTCAAATTTTCTCTGGTGCTGCGAGTAATGGGTTGGTATCTGATGCGATGCGGGGGCTACTTCTAGGACTGGGAATGTCTCAACGAGTGAGTACGGGGCGATCGCCTCAACCTGTACGCGGTCATCTATTCTTCCGCAACCTGCAAAACTTATGGGCTTGCTGTAATCCTAACTGTACCCATTCACCAGTCGATCGAAATATAAGGCAGAACACTCCGAATCCTCCGACTGTTGGTGCAATTCATGCCACTCATCGCCTTAGCTGCTCCTGTGGTTCTCGTGTTTTGGACTTAATTATTTGTGAAGTGTGTGGAGAGGTTTTTCTTGGAGGCTACAACAAAACTACTCAACCAATAGGAAACACAAATGTAGAAATTCTTACACCCGATCAACCCGATTTAGAGGGAATCCCTGACCGTATTACTCTCAATCAACGCTACGGAAATTATAGAGTTTTTTGGCCTTTGCCTGGAGAGACACCTGTTTGGGATACGCAGCCACAAGACCCAGAATGGACGCTTGATAAAATAAAACGCCGATGGGTTCGTGCCAAGTTAAATCGGACTACAGGCGCACTTACGCAGAATAGCACTCAACCACAAGTAGATGAAGAAATACCAGGGTGGCTCTATCAAGTGACAGGCAATCATCCAGAAGAACGAGCATTGCCAAGTAAATGTCCTCGCTGTGATGCTGACTACGGAAGACGAGACAAATTTCCTACTCCCCTGCGTTTCCACCGCACCGGATTTCAGAAAGCTTGCCAAGTGCTTGCCAGTGGACTTCTGAGAGAAATGCCAGCACCAATAAGCCCCACCAGTCGATCGTCTCGCAAGCTGGTCATATTTTCCGACAGCCGTCAAGATGCCGCCAAGCTAGCTGCAGGGATGGAGCGCGATCATTATCGCGACATGGCGCGGATGTTGCTGATTCAGTCTTTTCAAGATTATTGGAATGACTTTGTAGGCTTCCTCCGCATTACTTGTGCAAATAACCAAACAGCACTTACTAGGTTGCAGGCATTGAACCCAGATCTTTACACTGCTGTTGTTGCGAATCCGCAGCCTGATGATATGGTTCGGCGCAACCGATTTCGCAATACTAATCAGGCTTTGGTAAATGAAGCAAGAGACTGGATTGATGATTTGCCCTCAAGTAATCAGCAGGCTCGTGACGAATGGCTAGGATTACTAGAGCGCTACCCAGGGGGAATTCCTCTTCTGAATTTGCGGGATAAGATTCGAGATGGCCTTCTCAATTATGGCATTTGTCCGGGCAGACCCAGCTTTCGGACTATGACCTATACAGTCGGACAGGGAAGGGGAGTAGAAAGGTTTCCTTGGTTTGATTGCTACAACTGGAATGCTAATCCAATCGCACGAGTTATTCCCGGCACCCAGGAACAGAGAGCTCATGCTGACCTGTTGGAAGCTCTCTTAACTGAAGAGTTGATGTATGCTCTTTTCCCCCACATTGCTCGGACTATTGAAGGACTGGCACAGGGTTGGGTTAGCTATCAATATCAAGGAAACCGAACTCCGTTGATTGAAGCAACTGAAGCAGTGATTCGACAATTAGGAATTCGGAAATTACATCGCTATTTTCCCCATGTCCGTCTCGACAATAATTCTGATTTGCCTAAGTTTGCTCAACGGTACATTAGTAGAACGGGCCTTGAACTAAGCGACGTGCAGCATCAGTTACAACAAGTCATTCCAATCCAACCTTCAAATCAATCTCAAAGTCAACGATTTATACTCGATCCAGATCGCCTCTATCTCGTTTTACCACCCCCGGCAAATTCTGATGGTTCGCGTCCGGGATTCCGTTGTCCGCAATGCAATGCTTTCTTTATTCAACCTGCTGCTGGAGTTTGCCCCGAATGTAACAGCGATCGCCGTTTTGACAATCCGAATACTTCCACAATTCATCTGACACCAGGACAGACAACAAGCGACTTTGATTACTATACCTATCTTTCAGAGCAATCAGGTCAGCCGTTCCGCATGAATGCAGAGGAATTAACGGGTCAAACTGACAAAAAAGAGCGAACTAGGCGCCAGGAGTTATTTCAAGACATCCCTATCAATCAAGAAATTCTGCGGGTTCAGGGTATCGACTTATTGAGCGTCACAACGACAATGGAAGCGGGGGTAGATATTGGTGCATTGCTAGCAGTAATGATGGCAAATATGCCGCCCCGCCGATTTAATTATCAGCAACGAGTTGGTCGTGCTGGCAGACGTTCTGCGGGAGTTTCATTAGCTGTTACCTTCTGTCGAGGCCGAAGTCACGATGACTTTTACTTCCAGCGTCCTGAAAGCATCACAGGCGATCCGCCGCCACCGCCCTACGTTGAGATGAAGAGTCAAGAAATTTTCCAGCGCGTCCTCATCAAAGAAGTGTTAAGGCAAGCTTTCACAGACACAGGAATCACTGCGTCTTTAGGTGGGACTGACAACGTACACGGTGAGTTTGGTGATGTTGCTAATTGGGCTAATTATGAAGTAGCGATCGCCAATTGGTTAAACAATCCAGCCAATGAACCGAAGATTTTGTCAGTTTTGGATATTTTGCGGGTGCAAACAACATTATCGAATGCTAGTAATTCTCAAATGTTGAATTATCTCCGCCAAAACCTGATAAATGCCATTCAAAATGTTGTAAATGACCCTACATACACTCATAATGCGCTGAGCGAACGTTTGGCAAATGCGGGGTTATTACCGATGTTTGGTTTTCCAACGCGGGTGCGTTTGCTTTACACGCGCTGGCCCTCACCGGGCGCTCAATGGCCACCAGAGACGGGAATAGTCGATCGCAACCTTGATGTGGCTATCAGCCAATTTGCACCAGGATCTGAGACTGTCAAAGATAAGGCGGTTCACACTGCTTGTGGTGTGGTTGAATTGTATCCTCAAGGCAACACAATTGCGACCGCACCAGGCTTAGTCCCAGCACTCACTCAGGGCAACGAATCTCTCGGACTTTGTAGTAACTGTCAAGCGGTAATCTACCCGTACATAACCTTAAATGAACCACTCCCTGGCGGTCAGCGATCGCCAACAACTCAATGTCCAGTTTGTGGTGTAAATGATGCGATGCGTTACATTGATGCCAGGGAACCCAAGGCATTTTTTACAGACTTGCAACCAGAGGACTTTGATGGGCAATTTGAGTGGCAACCGCGATCGACACGACCTTCTTTGAGTATCCCTCCGAATGATGGCACGCCTGCAAATAATGGCACGCCTGCATCTGTCCTTAATGCTTCTGTATCTGCATTCAATGACAATATCATTTCGGTTAATGATAATGGTGGCACTGGAGGGTTTGACTTCTACGAAAGAGTTAGGATTGATAATCGACATAAATCAGGAGCTTATGCTGTATCTAAGCAAAACAGTTCGGTTAGTACATCTGGAGCGGTTTATCGGGTAGCTCTACTATCTCGACGTAAAACAGATATCCTATTAGTAAATATTCAGGAATGGCCTAATGGCATATTTGCCAATCCAACTACAGTTGAAGGTCGTGCTGCTTGGTATTCTTTCGCGTTTTGGCTGCGGGTAGCGGCTGCTTCTCTTCTCGATGTGGATGCACTGGAGTTGCAGGCGGGTTTTCGTTCATTAGAGCAGAATGGAGCGATTATAGGTCAAGCTTTTCTTTGCGATCAATTGGAAAATGGAGCTGGATATTGCCAATTTCTCGCCCAACCGAATGAGTTTCAACGACTGATGGATCGGGCAGATCCAACAATTTCAAACAGCATTGCCTGGAAATGGACGAATCCTCACGAGCACGGAAGTGATTGTGATACTTCCTGCAATTTGTGTTTGCGGGACTATCAAAATCTGGCTTATCACGGGTTATTGGATTGGCGACTGGCTTTAGATATGGCACGATTGGTGTCTAATCCTGCGTCGGCGATCGATCTCAACTCTTCTTGGGGCAATTTCCAGAATCCTTGGCTTAACTTAGTGCAAGTTCCAATTCCAGCCGCACTTCAACGCTTGGGTTATGGTGCACCAGTGCAGTTTGAGACTCTCACTGGCTACGTGCACCAGAATGCTCGACGGCGGACAATCAAAATGATTCGACATCCTTTATGGAATGATGACCATCCAGAGTGGATTGCAGCGGTGGCGAGCGCGCGATCGCAGTATCCTGGTTATCAGGTGGAGGCTGTCAACCCGTTTATGGTTCTCCGGCGACCGGGAGATTGTGCGTGATGTGGGAGCAGATATTTTCAAACGAATCACGATGGAATTTAGCGTTTTCCATAGGGTGTTGCGTTTGGAGTCTGGCTGTGGTCAAAAATTGCTGTCCAGTCACGAGAAGATTTCCAAAAAAATGTCAAGGTATTGTTAGGGCAATTACGGTGATGACAAGTTAGAGAGGCAGAGTCAAGATACCCCAATGATGTGCTTCCAGCTCGCCGACAATATTTATTAACAAATTCTTCATATTCTGTTTCTGATATCTTATAATTAGATAGAGCAGCCAAAATTTTTAAATCCTTATAGTAAAGCATTTGTTCAGCATAAATTGTTTGCCAGTTGTCGGTAGAAAACTGTATTATTTCTTTTTTAAAGGTTTTTGATTGAGCAATATACATGATAATAAAAAATGATTTTTTCCATTTTGGGAACTGATCCAATAAATCGTTGATTAGGGAGACACAGCCGGATAACTGTTTACCAGTTCCATTTATGTAATCCATAAAAACAAAAACACTATTTTCTGGATCTACATCGACTTCAGGATCATTGTACCCAGGGTTTTCAAAATAGTCTTTTAGTAGTCTAGGTTTACTGGCAGGAGGGCAACCAGTCTCAGAACCAGTGAGAGCATGATTTTCGTAATAGCCCCAAAGTGTATGCTGGCTTTCAACACCCTTTTTTTTAGGTTGAGGAAGCCAAGCATACCGGATAACTTTATTACGCAGCCACCTTTTAAATTTTATTTCACTCTTCGTTGGTGGGTTTTCGAGAGAATGAAATGCTTCAATTAAATGTTCTTGATCGAGCAGAAAATTCAGAAGTTGGTCTCGTAAGTTTTTAACGTCTGTTTTAATAGTGCCTTCTGAAAAAAACTGAATCTCTCTCAGAAGCAAATAGGCTATATTTTTTTCAAGAGAAGTGTCAAATTGATTTAGCCATTCCCTGAGTGTATTAGTAGATATAGTTCCAGGTGCTTGTCTCAGTCGCTCAGCGATGGCATCTATGTGATGAATATCATAGATTTCTCTTTCATCTACTTCTCTTTCTTGAGGAAGAATAGAAGAAATTGGTGTGCGATAAAGCGCAGTTAAATCATACCAATTTTCTTGTAGTGATTCTAAATACTTTCTCAAATCATCTTCGTCATCTGAATTCGAGAAACTACTTAACTGATTTTTTTCCTGAGTCATATTTGGGATAAGTTATTAGTGAGTTTGACTTTCAAATGTATAAATATTATTAAACGTTTTCTTGGTTAAAGAAAAACAAAATGGTCTTCTTCCTGAAATTTCTATTATGTCAGATAATTCTGGTGTTTCTCTAATTTTAAAACTTGCTTTATTGTATAAAATATAGCGGGCTTCTGAATCAGTGCGATTGTAAAGATAATTATCGAAACTATTATTTCTTTTTGAAATCAGTTCATTAACTGATAACCTATATCCACCTTCCGCGAATAGGACTTTTAAAAATCCTTGAACATCTCGATCAAGTCCCAGATTTTTACAAACATATTCAAAGTAGCTAAATGCTTGAGCGCGGTACTGATTAACAAAAAGTCTTCGGGCTGTGTTGATATCTACTGAACCATTAGAATTCTCATCAGCTTTAGAAGCCCAAATCAGATGACACAAAACTTCTATATTTCTCGGCATTCCTCCAGAAACAATAGATACAAAATCAATAATATCTTGATTAAAAGGATAACTTTTATCCTTAAATCTTAGTGTGATCTTACTATTTTTTTCTTCTATATAATCCTTGATTTCTGTTTCACTTAATGGCTCAACCAATCTAAAATCAAATCTGCCATCTTTCAATTGAGCTGCTTCTGCTTGAATGTTAATCAAGTAATCTCCTGTCACACTAACACATATTCCCCAGCTTCGATTCGTAGAAAAGCACTTTTCAGACAAGTCGTGCAGGAAAGTCATCAATTGGGAGACATTAATTTTTAGGCTTGAAAATAAAATTTCTACTTCATCAAAAATCAGCAAAATATGACTTTTGGTAGTAGCGGCAAACATTCTCATAATTAAATCTATAAATTCAGGTTTATCAGCTTGCTTGATTAAAGTCAAGCATTCCTCCCTACTTAAAGCTCCCTGAGAAATCAAGCTCCTCCGAATATTATCCAAAACCATTCCATAAAAATTAGTAATTTCGCTCTTATTTGGATCGCCAGACATAGAAATTTGATTTGCTATTTCTTGAAATCTGATTGGAATACAAAGGCTGCGTTCAGCTTGAAGTACCTCTCGTCTGACAAGATTCAGTCGAGTTGTTTTACCAGAGCCATAATCTCCCGCAAAGAAAAACCTGATTGGTTCTGTTTTATATTTGATGCTATATCTCACTGTCTTCAGTAAATCAGATACTGTCCCTCTTTCTACAATAGGGTGAAACAGCTCATAACCTGCTACTGATGAAGCAGATCCTTTAGCTGCATAGGGATTTTGTGCAGGAGAGAGTAAGCCGCCATTGATATCTGTGTAAGCCATATTCAACCCACCATAGTATAGTCAAGTATCTTCATAAATCCATACTTAATACCTTGAATATCGATTAACTCGATACCAAGGTTCTCAGCAAGTTGTGATTTAGTCATTCTCAGTTCAATTCGATTGGTAATGCGAAGTCTTACTAAAAAGCTTTTAATTTCATCATCCCGGTAATCCGAAACTTCTTTTAATCGATTCACAACATGGCTAACCGGAACTAATCCCATATTTTTTTTTGCATATTCTTGATAGTTACTAATAACAAAATTCATGAGCTGTAGATAATTATTTATTTCAATTTGCTCGCTGTAAACTAGCTCTAAATAACCAACAGGATTTTTTTTATGATTTCCAATAAAGCTATAGCCACAATGCTCTATTAATAGTTGGCGAATCAAGGCAGGAGCCGGGTTATCACCCAGTTGATACTTATCTTTAAGTAGTTGTCGGTCCGAGCTATATGTTTTAACTATTTGTGAATACTGTGAGCAAACCTGAGTTAACTTTTCGTTAAATGACGTGGCTTCTAAAACCCACTTCAAAGCTTGAATAACTTCGATTTTGGATTGAAGCGAAAGTGGAACCGTTCTACCAGGAGTTAAGTCGCGGTAAAAATTATTATTAGCCTTGAATAAGTCAAGAACGTAAAAACCAGCTAAATAGTTTTTAATGGTTGTGGCTGACATCGGGCTTCCTGCTTTGGGGCCACTATGAGCAATAAGTTTGCCTTGAAGCCATGAGACAGCAGACTTGATAGTTAGTCCATCATTGGCTAAAATTCCCTCTGCCAGCAGCTTCATGTCTTCTTCATACTCTTTGGGCAAGTAGAAAATCGGGATTACCTTAGACATACTACGTTCTAAGCCTATAAGCAGAATATTGCTTCTGCAATAATCACCAATACCATCATACTTTACTTTAGTCTTCTCAACTAGACAGGTTAAAACAAAAGTGAAAACAACTTACTTTCTCACAGTTATCACCCAATTTGGCTTCCGAACTGATCTGTTAGAGCATTACGCTCTCGCTTTGAGAGGAGAACCCATAAACCAGAGCCCCTTCTTAAACTTCGCTAACGTAACCTTGTGCGAACAGACGCTCCTCTACCAGTAAGCCCCTGCCGACAATCTTGCTGCAGGTAAGGTGATAGAAGCACCATCCGTCAGAACAGGTCAAGTGCTCGGACTCAGGTCTGCCAACAAGTGAGTGAGAGCCTCTCACCCTTTAAAAATTAGTCCCGGCGGCGAAGCATAATCTCTAGATGTCCCTTTTTGTACAAAGTCTTTAAGAGTTCCCATACCTCCTGATTATGTGGCAAATTTTGACGAAGTTGGCTAATGGCGATCGCACTGCTGTCAGAGCTAATGGCATTTAAAAGCTGTCTTTCTTCCTCCAGAAGGCTTTCATCTCTTTTAAAATGAATTTCTTTCAATTTATCCTGAAGAACCTGACCCTTTTCAAAAATAGATTTGAGTTGGATTATTCGTTCTTCAAGGTTAGTTAAGTTGTCGATCGCAGATGGCAACTGTTCTCTTTGTAATGATAGCTGTGTTTTTAAATCAGTGAGTTGACTCAAAAACTCTGTCATATCGTGGTCGCGTTCTTGGGAAATAAAGGAAAAATCACGCTCCAATTGCTCCCATTCTGAAACCAAACCTTCGCAGAATTTTTGCAAATTTTTCCACAAAACTCCTTTCATAATGTGGTAAGATCCATCCCGGTCTTCATCATCAAATTTGCATCTATTTTTCAAAGGAGATTCATTAATTGAAATTAGATCGAGTAAGACTTCGTAACGACTAAGCATTTGCTCGAAAGCCTCTCGACGGGAGCGCTGTTCACCATTAATTTCCTCTTCAAGTTCAACCAAAGGTTGTTGCAGTAAATCGTACTGTCTAAAACTCTCAAGCTGATTGTTGCTAAAATGCTTAACAACCCGGTCAACAAAGTCATCATTATAACGCATCAAGCGAACTGGGTCTTTATTCAAATTCTCTCGTAAAATCTGTGCTCGATTTAGAATAATTCGCCACTTCTCTAAACCATCTACCAACTCCTCAAGCCTTAATTTAGTGGTTTCGTAAGTTAGCAAAAACTGCTGACACTGCTTTAGCTGATGATGCAATGCAAGTATATCAATTTCATTTACTTTAAGCGAACTAGCTAGGCTTTGGCAATCTTTATCTAGCTGATTTACTTGCCTTTCCAAAATTATCCGGTAGTCATTGAGACAAGATTCTAGGTCGCTATCACTTTCAATCATTTGACTAATTTTAGAAGCATTCAAGTCTAGGGTAAATTTTTCTAGCCTGAGTTTAATTCCACGCAGTTCTTTTTGCAGGGTTGAGCGCCTCTCAATGCAAAAATTTTCTAGAAGCTCCCGTTCGGCTTGAATATTTCTATGAACTTGGTCGAGAGCTACCTCAGACTCATGGTTAGCCTCAAGAATTTTTTCCTCCTCATTTATCTTTTCATTGATTTCATGTAAAATCGTCTCATCAAAACTTTCAAGTAACGAAGTAACCCGAACGCGGAGTTCTTTTAATTGACCATTTAACTCCTCTGGCTCTAATTCCAAACTGGCTTCGCGGATAACATCCGTTGAACGCGCCCACTCTATGTAGCGTCGCCGCTGCAACCATTCAAGAGCTTCTTGGAACTCGTCTTCAAGATAGCCAAGCAGTTTAACTGCTTTCCATAACTTTGAATACTCTAATGCTTTAACATCTTGCTGTCTCCACGCCGTCTCAACTGTCTGTGTTCTGCCTTGTGATTGCAGTTTTTCTTTAATAAACGATTCCAAAGGATGTTCTGTAAATTTAACTTGGGAATTTCCTTCCTTCCGTTTGGCAATTTTCTCCCCACTCATCAAGCCATGTTGTTTGAAAACTGCTAAAACACTGGGTAGGCTAGAACTCCCCATTTCAAACAAATTTTCAAATTCTTCTTTGGAAACTTGATATAACTGACGACCTTTGCGAACAGATAAAGGTATTTTTTCCAAGAGGAACTTATATTTACGTAACGTCGGGTTCAGACTATTATAGAAAGACTTATAATCGGTAAATAAGGCTTTACATTTTTGATAGAACACTGATTCGATAAGTTTACTGTCTGAGCCATTTACCCCCTGGAGGCCCCCAATTTCCCAAGTTTGAGGCGAAATCGCCGGAAACAGCAATCGCATGGCATACTGGTGACACTCTTGGCGATGGTGTTCTAATCTAGAGCGATCGGCTTTACTGACTTCAGGATTTTTTGAGAGCCAGTCTTGAATATAATGAGACAGACTCAGCAGCGTACAAACAGAACATTGTTCGGAAGGCATGACTTTGCGGAGTAAGCCGAAGGATGTGGGATATTCGCCTTCAAAACTTCGACCTAACTGAAGATGGAAGTCTACTTGATTAGTTCCGGCGATCGCAGTTAAAACCTGTGGAACGACGGTTGCTTTTCGCTCATAGCTAAAGTAAAAGCGCCAATCTAAGTGAGTTTCTTCTGGGGATTGAAACCTCATTAAACCAGATTCTTTACTCCCGACACTGATAACAAGAGAACGCTTAGGAAAATCCGCATTATATCTTTCTGGAGCCCCATCTAATAAATTAAAAACTCCAAACCTATCCTGCTTCCACTCCCCTTTATAGCGCCATGACCAATTGGCTTTCTGACCCGTTCTAGAAACTGGGAAGAGTAAAGAAATAATTTCCGACTTAAAAATCGTTGTAGCCATCTCTTCTTTTTGAGTATCATTCCACTCTCCAAACCATTGCTGACGAAATCGATTTAGAATTTTATCTACAACTGTGGGAATGCTTGTCTGAAGAAGGGCGACTAAAGCAAAAGTGCGCTCAGTCGGCTGTATAATGTGCAGTCCGTAAAAATTGTCATCTTCGGCTAGTTTTTTTAACTCCTTTAAGAGGTGAAATTGTTTAGCTACATTTTCAGAAAGACCTGAAGGGAAACCCGCGAGTAGCTTGATTACGTCTCGTCCTTTGGGGTGTTTTGGAAAGGAGATCAACGGCTCCAAGGTTTTGATAGTATTGCTAATTTTGTGTTGTTCCGTACCATATAACTGTACTTGTCCTTCTAGATAATCCTGAATCAAATCTAAAGGAGTATAGGGATGCTGATTATTTTGGGCAAAATGGACGATGCGTTTAAATACTTCAATGACGGTGCGAGGACCATTGCTGAAGTTTTGTCGATCGCATAATTGCCCTAAACTTTCAATTGTTGCTGGATGTGCCAAGTGATTTTGCTGCGCCTTGTCTTCCAGAAAATTAGTACACAAATAATTCCACAGTTTTGCTGGGAACTCAGAGCTGTACGCACCAGCTAATCTAAGAGATACTTTCTGTTCCTTCATACGGTGAATAATATCACCAGCTTGTTCTTCAATAGCTGATTCAGTCGGAGTAGTCGGCATACTTAGAATTAATGCAACAGGCGTAGAACCCAAAGCTCGCATTCCTTTAACTAAATCGCTCAAAATCTGGATGCGAACGCTAGCACCTTCTTCTGTTCGCAAAAATTCTTGGCTTTCATCCGCAAATATTGCTAAACCTGCAAAACCTGCTTGTCGAAGGATAGAAACTGTTTCCTGCCAAAAATTCAAAACATTATCAGTATTTGTGGTGTCAGTATTTAATTGTTGAATAATTTTTAAAGCTTTGTCTTCAGATAACTTGTACTTAAGCGCTATTTCTGCTGCTATATTTTGCTGAGACTTCAAGCCATATTTGCGATACAGTCCCTCAATCTGAGGAAGAAATTCTGGTTTGAGGCGCGTTTTTATCCAGCCATAAGTGGCAACCATCAAATCTCCCAGCTCTTTAAACTTGAAAGGTGGCACCGCCATTATCTTATGATCCTGACACTGCTGCCATAAATAAATTAGTGTTGCTGTCTTACCATACCCATAGTCGGCACTAAGGTAGCCAGTAACAGGTTTACCCTTACCAATTTCCTCAATCAAATGGTCTTTTAGAGTTTTTACGGGTTCAATTGGGTTATAGCTGCTTGCATATAGATTATAAACTCTGGCTACTTCTTGAGGCTCATTTTCTATCTGGGAGGGATTGACTGTATCAACAATTGCTTGGATAGAGTCTAGTTGTTCTAATAATCTTTTCATGGATTGTAAATATAAAGTGTGTCTCGGAGAATGCTAATACTTAGCTAAAGCAATTGAGTCCACTCAGGGGATTGAGTTAGCATTACCCATTGTCCGTATCCCCCTTCATAGCCACAGTCAAAGAAGCCACCTCGATCATAATCATAGGTGCATTTAGCATTATCTATGCTACCATCTAATCCGCTCGGATCTAGCAACAACATTTGACAAATAGCCTCTTGAACTTCTTCTCGCAAGAAAATCTTGACCCCATAGGTTCGTTGTTGCTGTTTGTAGATTGTATCTACTGCCTGAAGTAAAATAGGAGCGGCACTGAAGTAGCGACGGGTGAAGTGTTCGTATTTGCCTTCTGGTTCTATAACACTGGGTGATAACGATCGCAGCCAATTGAGGGCACCAGCCACACTCGTATCACTAAATGCTATTTCACTGGTAGGTAGTTCAAACTTCACAGCAGCCTTTTCAATTACTTCTCCAACTAGGGACTTTTTTTCTGGCGGTGATAAAACAACTTCTTTTCGCAACCATAGTTGTTGTACAACTGTAGCATAAGTCCAAGAAAACCTTTTTTCAGCTTCTTCTTGGTGTAGATTATAAATTACTAAATGTAAAAAATCTCCTAGCAATTCGGGGTTAGACTCTTGAATTTTAGCTGCAACTTGACCAAGAGGTGTCAGTGAGGGGGGATTTTTTTTTGAAATAATTGAAAGATTCCGCAAGAATGGAAATACCACCTTTTGGAGAACGGAAAGCCCTAAATTACAACTAGCTCCAAGCTGTTCAAAATTTGTTTCTTTCTTTCTCAAAAAATCAAGAATTATAGCTACTCTTTCTAGGGTAGTATTTTGCTGAATATGTAAAGTTAATTTATTGCTCATAAAGCGCGTTCTAAAGTATCTAACCAAGCAGTCAAATTGTGCATAATCCGATATTCTCGGCTGGTTCTCAATTTATCAATACTTTGACAAAAGAAACATGAATGTTGCGTAGATTTTTTGAGTTCCTCTAGACCAGTTTTAGTAGTTTCAAAACCGCGTCTAACGGTAATTTGAATTTGAGAAGTACCCGGAAAAAAGATGCTGCCGAAGGCTCCTGCTTTTGACCAGGTTGAGCTATCTAAGCTATGGGGTACAAGGGAGTTGTTGCGGAGGCGATAAAAGCTGTTTGGACCGCCAATGCCAAAGCAGTGAACTTTCATGTTTTTTTCGCGGGCGATACTGCCAACAATCTTAAACAATGCCAAACTAGATTCAGAAATCATATTAACGCTGCCGTTGGGTCCTGACGTTCCCCAAGAGCCAAAGCCGATACGGGTAATACCCATTTTTGCATAGGTTTCAATGCAGCGATTGATTTGGTTGATAGTGCGTCCGTGTACGGGGGCGATCGCGCGTTCTTGTACATAAACAGGCATTTTACCGAAAAATTTTTCGCAATGGTAAAGCGTTTCGCGAACTTTGTACTCCACTATTTCATCTGAATCAGTTGAGATGGGTACAATATCGGGCAATACATACCCATCTGCCCAAGTATTATTGCGATAAAAATTATCTAAAAATTCCAGCAGTTGATCGTAAGTAAATTTCCCCTGTTGCACCTGATATGCACCGCAATCTAGCCAGACTTCCGAAATGTTTCCCACATCTTTTTGTTGACGAAAGTATTCTGTAGTAGAAGCTGGGCACGTTATCGGTGAGTAAAGAACGTTTTCAAAAGGATTACGCCGATCACCGCTAGAATTCCACAACTGCCGACTGCGTTCAATCTCAGGGCCGCCAGCACTTACGGCAGCCACAAACTTGGGAATTGTCAGGAGAATATTAGAGCATAATATCTTTTCCCAAACAACCAAAGAGCGGCGTTTACCAGGTTCAATTTGTACTCGATCAAATCCCATCTTGTTGTAAAACCCGTTAGCTTCTATGTCCAGGGGGCATTTTAGGCGCAGTTTTGTAATACCGCACTTCCTACTGTGTTTTTCCCATGCACAAATAAGCTGACGACCCATGCCTAGCCTGCGGTGGTCGGGGGAAACGCAAAGATGGTAAAGAGTAGAGATTTTGTCTCGACGGTGATGAAAATGGAGAAAGCCGAAGGGGTGGTAAAGAATTTCACCGCTTGCGATCGCAGAAGCCAGGACTGCCCGATTCACAAAGCCTATCTCTTGCCGATGCACATCGGCAAGCACCTTAATCTGAACTAGCTCCTCGCTCGAAGCAAATACCACCTCTGACTCTAAACACCTAGTCTGCACACATACCTCACTTCTTCCAACCAACGAACGTAGACAAGTGTAGCCGATGTCCGCACCTGTTAATTTTACACTTGTTGCTTGTGGTAAAATTTATACAATTAATTGTATTGTACTTTTACGACTTTATTAAACTTTTGCATTAATAAATTCTTTGATTAAAACATTACATCTTGATTAGTTAATAGTTTTATAGAATAACTTACTTAACCAGAATCTATGCCAGTATCCCAATTAATAAGGTGGATCCGATAAGAAACCCATGATAATCTGATAATCTATCCATAATCAAAATCTGACACACGTTGCAAGGTGATTCGCGTATGCTACTTGCATAGTCCTATCAGTAGGATGTCATGGCTACATCCTATGACCAGCAAGGGTTGTGCTGGCTATTACTGTCACACCCGGTACTTGCACGAAAATTAAGCATTTTAGAAGGATAAAGACTTCAGAATATAACACAAGTGCTAACAGATCACAACACCAGCAGCACTTAACTGGATTTTTAAGAAAGCCCCAACACAAAACTGGATGGATAATTTATGGAAGAGAGCGCGAGCTACTAGAATGGCGAACTTATCCTGCAACACTTAGAACTTTTAGGCGCTTACCCGCTGTTTACTAATTGATGTCCCCAATGCGGAATAACTTATTCCAAGTACGAAACCCCCTCTGCACTGGGCTATTCCAAGTGTTGCGAGCTAGAGATTCGATGTAAAGCGATAGTTCGGAACGGTACTCTTAATTTCTTAGCAACGGGAAAACACTCGCTCGACACCCCACTTGGAAGTGCAGCCGACTAATCCCCCAACAAACACCCAAAACGCGCCTTGAGGCCACACACTTAACACCGCAAACTCATGCGGCCACGATTGCCAGAAGCGAAACAGGATTGCAGCGATCATTGTTAGTAAGAATATTTTGCCAACAGTTGCTTCACCGATCGTCCAACCCCGGTACATTCCCCGGCAACAGGCGATCGTCAATTCAAGAAACAGCACCAAGTTCAAAACGCTGATGATGGCGCTGTTGATGTTGATGTTGTGCAAAAAGGTTAGTGAATTCATAGGGTTGATTTTTTAGACTACTCGCTAATCTAGCAAGCTTAACAGAAGTTGTGTAGCCACTGCTTTTCAAGTTTCCTCACCAACGCTCGTCATCCCAAAAGTCACCAACTAAAAAACCCAGGGGTCGCTGGGACTGTGTGCGATCGTCAAGCGAGTTTCTGCTGCTGTGTACTTTGTGTGTTCTTACTTGGCGATCGCTCAAGAATGAGACAAGCGTGAAATGATGGCAGATAGGCACTAAGAAATATGGAATGCAGAGAATGACTGACTGGCCGATCGAACAAATCAATTTGCTGGAAATGGACTATGCCGACATCCTTGCCAGCAGCATCCATCCATCATTTGAACTACAACTGGTAAAATCGGGGGTTAACCCATCAGAAGCCCGCATCAAAACCAATTTCCTCACTCTGTCTGGTGCGCCAAAAACCTAAGACTCCCGAACAATGGGCTATTTTAACCGAAGCATGGGAAGTAGCTTGCGAGTATAAGCCCACCGTTGAAGATTTTCGCTTATTGGCAGAATTCCTGTGGGAGAATTAAGACAGCGTTGAAGTTGACATTGACTGCTGACAACTTTGAATTGAATTTACTTCGATAACAGAGCGATCGCCCTATTTTGAAAAGATGAGCTTTTACCGCTATGCCTAAACCAAAGAGATATCCCGACAATTGGCAAGAGATTGCGCTTTCGGTGAAAGAAAACGCGGGGTGGCGTTGTGCAAAGTGCCATCAACAATGCCTCCGACCCGGTAAACTCCGACCCGGTAAACAAAGCGGCTTAACCAAATCTGAACGATGTGCCTTAACTTTAGCGGTGCACCATCGCAATCGGATACCGGAGGACAATCGCCCAGAAAACTTAATCGCTCTGTGTACCGCGTGTCACCATTAAACTCAACGAGACTGTCACCAGCCCCGTTGGTCTTCAAAACCGTGCATGAAACTTTAATTTCACACGGCTCCTCAATGATTTGGTGCTTGTTACGCATACCTCATTACCCATTTATCCTCGACTCTTTCAAGTCTTTTGGTGGGTTTAGGCTCGACACTGTTGCAGTCGGATTTGCTGCCAGAACTGCCATCATTGGCTGTCTTTATATCATGGCAATGTCTATGTAGAAGTTGAAAATTTTTATACTCATCCTTTTCACCTTTCGATTTGGGGATGATATGGTCAACTTCCATTACATCATCTTCACGGAAGAACAAACCGCAGTGGGTGCATTTCCCTTTTTGCTTTTTCAGGAGCGTTGCCACTCTAGACGGCATTTCCGGGTTTTTACCCATTCTTGAACTCCAATAAACTAGGTTTCCGTCATATGGTGACGATTCGCCTTTAACTTTCACATGACGCACTATTGGGGTGACGGCATGGTCAAGTAACCGAAATGAGGTTAATCCATCCTTCTTCGTTGCGAATACCCAGTTATCACCGCCTATGGAATGCCAATATTTGTTTGACACCCATTCCCTGCTCTTTTTTGGGTGGCGGCGTTTTGCCCAAGCGCTTAACTTTTGGTACGTGAGGCTATCGATATCTGAGTAAGCCACCTTACTTACCACAGTCGCATAGTAGTTTGCCCATCCCCTAATGATTGGGTTTAGATGGTTGATTAGCGCCACTTGTGGTGCTGCCTTATGGGCTTCGATAACTCTAGCGATTTGATCGTAATGTACCTTTTGCGAATGCTTGCTTGGGGTGATGATTGTTTTAAAACCCTGATTAGAGTGATACTTTCCCACAGTGAATTGTTGTATCCTAAAACCAAGGAAATCGAACCCTGGTTTTTCTTGCTCATACTGGTTGAGAGTGTGAGTAAGTCTCGTTTTGCTGGGTTTTAGTTCTAAACCCATGCCTTGTAACCATTCAGAGATAATCTCTTTACATCTTTGGACAACGGTTATGTCTTCGTGAAGAATAACGAAGTCATCGGCATAACGAATTAGGCTTAGGCTTTTACGGTTGTCCCGCTTACCATGACCACTTCGGGTGGGCAAAGTATCAGCATACTTTTTAATTCGTTCTTCCATCCCGTGGAGGGCAATATTTGCCAGTAGTGGAGAAATTACCCCGCCCTGTGGCGTACCCTCAGATGTTGGAAACAACTGCTTATCATCCATCACTCCCGCTTTTAACCAGGCTCGAACTTGTCGGCGGATGGTGGGGAATGTATTTAATTTTTTGAGCAGTGCTTCATGGTCGATGCGGTCGAAACACTTGGCAATGTCAGCATCTAGCACGTATTTAGATTTCTGACTAATTACCGTGAATATTTGCTCTATCGCATCATGGCATGAGCGATTAAACTCAGCGAGACTGTCACCAGCCTCGCTGGTCTTCAAAACCGTGCGTGAAAATTTCTTTTCACACGGCTCCTCAATGTTTTGGTGCTTGTCACGCATACCTCATTACCCATTTGTCCGCGACTCTTTCAAGTCTTTTGGTGGGTTTAGGCTCGACACTATTGCAGTCGGATTTGCTGCCAGAACTGCCATCATTGGCTGTCTTTATATCATGGCAATGTCTGTGTAGAAGTTGCCAATTTTTATAATCATCCTTTCCACCTTGCGATTTGGGGATAATATGGTCAATTTCCATCACATCGTTTTCACGGAAAAACAATCCACAGTGGGCGCATTTTCCCTTTTGCCATTTCAAGAGTGATGAGACTCTTGTCGGCATTTCTGGGTTGTTGCCCATTCTTGTACTCCAATAAACCAGGTTCCCGTCAAATGGGGATAGTTTGCCTTTAACTTTTACATGACGCACTATTTTAATGCGGGCATGGTCAAGTAACCGAAGTGGGTTTTTCCCAACTTCAGTGGTTGCAAATACCCAGTTATCATCGCCTATGGAATGCCAATATTTCTTTGACACCCATCCCTTTGATTTCTTTGGGTGGCGGAATTTTGCCCAAGAGACAAGCTTTTGATACACTAGGTCATCTAACTGAGCGTAGATTTCCTTACTTATGACAGTCGAATAGTAGTTAGCCCAACCCCTAATGATAGGGTTTAGTCGCTTAATTAGCGCCGCTTGCGGTGCTGACTTATGGGAGTCAATTACATCCGACAGACGGTCATAATGTGCCTTCACTTTTTCCTGACTTGGGGTAATGATGGTCTTAAAACCAAGTAATTCCCCTTTCGTATTTTTACCTGTATGGTGTTTCCCTTTGGGGAACTGACGTATATTAAATCCAAGGAAGTTGAATCCTGGCTTTTCCTCAACAAAAGTTGAAAGAGTGTGCGTCAGCCGAGTTTTACTGGGTTTTAATTCCAAGCCTATGCCCATTAACCATTCCGAGATTATTTCCCGGCATCTTTGAACAACGGTTATGTCTTCATGGAGAATCACGAAGTCATCGGCGTACCTGATTAAAGTAGCTCCTGGCTGATAGCCAGCGTATTGACCTTTCTTGACAATTGTGCCACTAGGAAAGGCGCTTTTTATCCGGTTTTCCATCCCGTGGAGGGCTATGTTTGCCAAAAGTGGCGAGAGACATCCACCTTGTGGCGTTCCCTCAGATGTAGCAAACAACTGCTTACCATCCATCACCCCCGCTTTTAACCATGCACGAATTTGACGGCGAATGGTGGGAGATGTATTCAGTTTTAAAAGCAGTGTTTCATGGTCGATACAGTCGAAACACTTCGATATGTCAGCATCAAATACAAACTTTTGTTTATACCTGATGGAGTTAAAGATTGCCTCGATTGCATCATGACATGACCTTCCGGCTCTGAACCCGTATGAGTTAGGTTCAAATCGCGCTTCCCATTCTGGCTCTAGTGCCAGTTTGACTAGCGTTTGCAAGGCGCGGTCATCCATTGTAGGTATTCCTAAAGGTCGCTTCTCATCACGTCCAGGCTTGGGAATCCATACACGCCTGGTCGGGCTGACCTTAGAACCCAGTTTTATTTGATTTATCAAGGCCAGACGGAGATTAGGAGTCAGCGATTTAACGCCGTCTACACCTGCCGTCTTTTTGCCGCAATTATCCTGGGTAACTCTACGAACCGCTAACGCTCTTGCTGACCAAGACTTCATCAACGTTTTTTGGAGTCTGCGATATGTTTTTACATCGCCACGAATCGAGGCTTGATAAATTCTCTGTTGCAGCTTATACACTCTACGTTCTAGCTTTCGCCAGTTAATAGAACGCCATTCCCCCGTAGTCTTTAAACTCGTATTAGACATATTTACTGCTACTGGAAACTTCATCTTCCAAATCACCGTGATTCTGTCTGCCTATCCTCACCATTACAGTCAGGCGTTTTGCTTTTGAATCAATCTTGCCTACTCTTCGTATTAGTTAGCACCTACTCAATCATTGAAGACTGAGAACAGACGAGAGGTTACTTCGTTTCTGATAGTCATTGTTTGAGTTTTTAGAGCGGTACTCTCCACCGGGTTTAGAGGAAGTGCTTGTTGGTCAACCAGGAACTTGCCAACTCCCCATTATCCTTGCCCATTTTGGGACTCCCAACGTAAAAAGCCTGATTTCGCTGGTTATTCATGACGATGGTTCAAATGTACCTTTGTATTCCTACTCATGAACTCTTGCTCGGTGTTTACCAGGTTAGGCTTCCAGTATTGACACCTTTCACCCCCGCTTCAGGGATTGATGGCTAGTCGCTACCCTGGGGGACGCAATTCTTGACTGCGCTCTGTGTGCTTTCACTCCTGCACCTGGAGGGTGGGACTTAGTTTTCTAGGATACTTACCTCACCCACATGACTATCAAATTGTCTTGGCGAAGCCTCTCCCTTTGGGAGAAGGTTCTTGTGTAGCTTGCGGGTAATCCTCTACCCATTTCAGGGTTAGTTTCTACCCAACGAATCGCACTCCGGCTCTGAACCCGTATGAGTTAGGTTCAAATCGCGCTTCCCATTCTGGCTCTAGTGCCAGCTTGACAAGTGCTTGCAAGGCTCGGTCTTCCATTGTAGGTATACCCAAAGGTCGCTTCTCTTCCGTCCCAGGCTTAGGAATCCATACCCTCCTAGTTGGACTGACCTTTGACCCCAGGTTTAATTTTTGAGTTAGGTCTAAACGTTGCTTTGGAGTTAGCGACTTAACGCCATCTACACCCGCCGTCTTTTTGCCGCAATTATCCTGGGTAACTCTACGAACCGATAAGGCTCTTGCTGACCAAGACTTCATCAACGTCTTTTGGAGTCTGCGAAATGCTTTTACATCACCACGAATAGAGGCTTGATAAATTCTCTTCTGGAGCTTATACACATTACGCTCTAGCTTGCGCCAGTTAATTTTGTGCCATTCCACCATCAGTTTTTTAGACTGTGTATTAGACATATATACTCACTACTTGAGACTTGATCTTCCAAATCATCGTAAGTCTGTTTGCATATTCTGGGCATTACCCCAGACGTTCGCTTCTGACTTAATCTCTCCTGCTCGCTGCATACGGTTAGCACCTACTCAGGTATTCGACCACCTGAGAGCAGACGAGAGGTTATCTCGTTCCGAATGACCATACTGTGTACCGTTAGAGTGATACTGTTCGCCGGGTTTATTGGAAGTGCTTGTTGGTCAATAGACAACTTGCCAACTCCTTATCCTTTGCCTTTTGGCTCCAGCGCATTAAGCCTTATTTCGCTGGTTTTGTGTGACGACGATTCAGTTGCATCTTCAAGCCAGGACTTTACTCATGGGTACTTTGCTCAATGCTTTACCAACTTAGGCTGTCAGTAATCACACCTTTTCACCCCGCTTTACGGATTGATGACTATTCGCTACCGTAGGGGTGATGCTTTCACCGCTGCACCTGCGGGGTAGGATTTGAGGGTTCTAGGATACTATTTCTCACCTACATGGTCATTCAGTTGTCAAGGTTCTAATCCTTGCGGCTAATCCTCCAAACCCTTTCAGGCTTTAGTTTCTAGCCAACGATTCGCACTGTCCTATCACAATCGCGGTCAATCAAACGTATCGCCAGGGCAATTATCCTTGTTCCCCGATGATGGCATTGACTGGGATATTATGGAGTGCTCTCTGGAATCGGCATGAAACAATGTATCCGATCCGAATCCGCTGGTGTCCGTTTACTTTGTTTAAAGGTAGCTTTACAGTTTTCCAGCGCGAGCGTGTTCGCCGTTGAAGAGGAAATTTCGTATTTTTGTTTAACAACCAGCCGGGAAGTCCCTGCGGTAATTTATTCGGGGTACTTCGCGCAGCGCTCAGATTAATCCCCTCTAAATATACCGAGGGACTTCCCGGCTGGTTGTTAAAGGTCTTCGTTACTCTTAGAAAGCTGCCAAGCATCGAGAAAATTACTGAATAAATTGCTTTATCCCTCCAAGTCAATCGCTTCATGGGCTAACTCCGCGTTTGCTACACTATGGGTGTTTTGTACCCATGCCGGGGCTGTAATATCGAGACTTCTCCGGCATAGATAATTTAGTTGCTCTCTAATTGCTGGTGGTATTTCTTACCTTCTGAGATTCTACGCTTGAGGGTGTCTAATGCCCTCACCGCTGTCCAATTACCCAGATTAGCTAATTGGATATATTGCTGTATCAATTCTTCGGTGATTTGTTGGTCTAGCCACTGCACCAATTCTGCGGTTGCGAGGCGCGCTTGGGGATTGGTGTTGCCGAACATCTCGAACATTCCCAAACGCTGCATTTGCTCTAAGGTCATACTTTCCACCGCTTTCACGGCTTCTTCAAACTCTTGGGCGGTCAACTGGGACGGCTCATGGGGATGCTGCTGTAACAGGAAATAATCGATTTCTTTGTACGCGCCGACATACATTTTATGGCGAACAGTGTCGCATAAAATTGCGTGTTCGGGCAATTCATCATCAGAGCCTAAGTTGTAAGATTCTAAGTGGATTGCGAGAGTTATGTGTTCTATCAGTGGCGCATACACGGCGTAGTAGCTAAATGTAGCCATTGCTCTGCCATTACTCCAGGTGGCTTTGCTTCCTTGGTAATAAAGAGCAAAGTATTGAGTGTTGTTGACTCCCACCATCCCCGGTAACATGGGTGGCATCGCTACGGGTAATTCGATGAAGTGTGTTCCTAACATGATTCCTCCTTGTTCAAGTAAAAGGGCATGGAAACGCTGGTTTTTTGGCCTTTCGTGTATTCAATATCTACCGTTGTTTTAGTCAATGCTCAACAACGAATTGCTCTTTATTTTGTTGTTATTTCATTTGAGTTACCTCCCAGATATCGGGGTATTTTAAATGTTTGAATCCATTGGGCATCAACACGAACCATCATTTCTGATGAATCATTTTTGATGACATTCAGCCAAGGATTTTTCGCATCTCTCAGAATAAACTCTACTTTAATAGACTGCACGAACACTTCAGGCGGAACCCGACTAGCTTCAATCCATACCCCATCATCAAACGGGTTGATTGGATAAATCATTTTTTTGAAGTTATACACATTGTCGTGATAGCAGTTGGGATACTCATAGCGCGATACCATCCGATTGGAATGAGACATGGGATTGTACTTCCTCAATGAGAAAATCTGCATCTTTTATGACTCCATTAATCCCAGAGTGTAGTAGTTATCTAACAATCGAGCGAAAGAAAACAGCCGTTAGATTGATCAGCCAAAGTTATCTTTAGTTCAAGCCCTTCTGTTCTCAAAACTTTTTCTGCCTCATCCAACAGCTCAAAAGAGTTGAACCAAACTTGAATGATGCCCTCAAGTTTATGATGCTTTAAGGTGTATCCTCGTTCGTGATGGGAAGGGTGACGGCATCTCACGAAGCAAGCCGTTCTGAGGAATGTGTGAATGTTTCTGGTCATTTTTATGTGTTCTGTTATTCAAATAGGATGAGAGCGCTGCTTTCTTGGCGTTTCCCGTAGTCTGGGTCTACCTGCTTTCTCAAATACTCAAAGTCATCAAATAAGTCACTGCGGACATACTTGGTATTGTTTCTAGAGCTTAGTTTGTAATAGGCGTGTTGCCATTCTGCAAAGGCATTCAATGATGCGCTGCTGTGCAGCAACCAATCGCAGTTGTTGAGGTGCTTGAACCCCCACTTTTCATCAGTCCATTCGGTGTTCGCATTATCCTTGCTATGCCAGCAAAGATACACCGCACCTGGGAATCCTTTGAGTAGCACTATTTCGTACAAATTCCCAGCTTCTGTGTAACGGTAGCAACTTTCTTCGTTGATGCACTCTCCGGGAACATCTCACTTTTGCAGCCAAGCTAGAAATTGGAGTTAGGAGCCAGGAGCCAGGAGGAAAGAGGAAGAAGGAAGAAGGAAGGAGCCAGAATAAGTGTTTTTACAACTATGAGAGGCTCCCCACTCTCCGCCTTCATCTAAACCCATTTGAGGACAATCTAACCCTAAACAGCAGTGCATTGTGTACCTTTAACTTAGTGTTTTTTCTACACTAGCGACAGCTATCTTATTAAAATTACTTTTGTTTTTATGTTAACATTCAGCAGGAAATAGTCCTTGGTAAAAAGTGATTATTTGCTGCTTAATGGCAATCTATAAAACGCTCAAATGAGTTTCGCGTCCTCCGAATTGTGCAACTTTCTGAGCTTCGATATCTCCCGCTTCCAAGGCTTGTCGGATGACTGAATTATCGGGCGATACTTCAATGCGTTGAAACTGGGGAGGAAGTTGATTTACTTCACAAGGGAGTTTGAGGGGCAAAACTCCGCCATTGTTGCTGATAGTTAAGTGGATGCGGCGCAGCCTTAGTTTCTTGACACCCTGAGATTTGAGACAGCTCTTGAGTTGCTGTTTCATCCAATTCACTCGTTTGCTGTCGGTAGCTGCGAGTTTATTCAGGCGTTCTGCTTCAGATTTACGTTGTTGGCTCAGGGCATGGCGGTTGGTAATGGCAGCGCAGTAGTTATCAACCTTGGAAAGCCATTGCTCGTAGGTACTACCCCGTTGTTCTAAGAGTTGTTGCACCGCTACTTCTAATTCGGGTGTGATTTCTTCACCTTCGATGTTGTCGATTAGCTTATCCAAGTCCTCCAGTTCTACAGTAAGTAAATGCAATGACTTAGTGCGCCCTCGGTGAGCCTCACAGCGACTGGAAATCAGAGCACGTTGGTCTGGGTTCATGTGTTGCCATGCTTGCTGCACAATTGAGTCGGTTTCAGGAGTTTCGGGGTAAGGAAGTTGCCCCAAGCGCAAACTTGAGGCATGATAGATTAGATCCTGCTCGCAATAATCAGATTTGTCGCGACTAATTGAAACTGAACTTCGGTCAACCCTATTGTTTCACCATCATCCGTACAGGCAGTAGCAATCACTTGACCGCCAAGTGCAATACTGCGACGAGTAATGCAGGTTAAGGGCAATTCCTTGTATAAGAATTCCTCATCACAGATTAGGTCTATCGCGGGATCTGGAAATTGATTCGGGACATATTCTATGAACGCAGGTTCACCTGCAATGCCCACTCGGTTTTGCAAATCTGCCAGTTCCAACTTTTCTTCTACTTCCAGCCGGTGGATTCCTGTTGAATTAATCAAAGCGTAGAGCATAGCTTACTCCCTATTTTTTACACCCTAGCGGTAGCCCTTTAATTTAAATTATTTGTATATTTAAAATTACTCTTGATATTAAGTTGATTTAGTATGACCTCTGCTTACCACTTAACCCGCCCAACTCTGGTGGTTAGTGCTATCACGCCCGCGATCGACCAATCATGCGGGTATTGCTTATAACGATGGCGTAATTACCAAGTGGGGTACGTTCGATAAGTGCTACTCCCACACCGAACTCAAACACTTTATTGAAGATACTTTGGGTGTACCTGCTCGGTATCTCACTCACAATACCTACACCGTTTCTTACAACTCTAAAGCTCTTTCCCTGATAATCTACCCAAGATTTTTTCCTTGAAAGGCAGCCTGTCCCCGCCATTTGGAGGGGGCTATTTTAATTATCCAAAACCACCGGATTTGGTGAGGTCAGACTTAAACTGAAGCCAATACTATCATTTTATAACGTAATAAAAGCCAGCATTTATGAAGAAAAAACCATCAATACCAGATGCGATTCTGGCTATAGATTTTGGCGGCTTATCTACTAGAGTTTTCTGCCAAAGCTCACAAGCAGGCAGTAAAGCAAACTCCTTTGTAATGGAATCGCAGGTGGGGCCAGTGAGCCAAGACATAGCCAATTGTTTCACACAACCCAACCTCGCATCAGCATCTCCCGAAAATATTGCTTGGGTGGCAATTGGTAATGAATGCCGAGCCGTTGGCTACCTGGCAGCAGCGCAATTCAATGCTCACATCGGTTTAGCGGGACTGAAGTACAGTAGCGCTTTGTACAAAGCTCTAGCAGCTTTGTGGGTAGTGTCGCGGAAGTTAGATTTAGGCAATCAATTTAGCGCTGCGATCTCCGTTTTCTTGCCCCCAGGCGAATTTAATGATTCCAAGCAATTTTTTGAGCTATTAAGTCAATACTCTGCTTTATTTGAAACACCCACAGGCAAGCTATCCGTCACCCTAGACAAAACCCAAGCTTTGCAAGAAGGTGGCGGCATTGCTTTGATCCACAACAGCAACTTAGGTTCAGCCTTCAAGCAGCGGGTAACTGCCTTTGTTATGGTAGGATTTCGCAATGCTTCGGTAATAGTTTCGGCACGCGGTGCTGTCGGTAAGGGCAAAACTTCAGACTTAGGAATGGTAAGGTTGGTGGATCTAGTTCAAGAGCGAACATCTAACTACGATGCTTCCCGTTTGGCTTTATCAATCGCTCAAGCGGGCGTAAGCTACAACCGCCCTTACTTTTACCGAATTGCTCGGAATCGAGAGGAGACAGCGAAAGATCGAGAAGTTGACCAATTGATTGAAGCAGTCAAGCTGTCTCGCTTCGACTACGCTCGAATGCTATCTCATTGGATTAATGAAGTGCTGCCGCCCGATTTAGATGAAATTGTATTTTGCGGGGGGACTTCTGAATATATGAAGCCAGAACTGCGAAATCAGTTTTCTCATTATTCGCTGTCTTGGCACGCAGGCATAACAGTGCCAAAAACACTTGACCCGGATGGTTTAGGTTGCCGCATAGCTGATGTTTACGGACTATTTTCTTACTTCAAATCTCAGTTTGAGGTACTGAGGCAAAGCTCTGTTGCGGCAACTTCTCAGAGGGCAGAAGATACAACTTCTACTTCAGGAGATGCTCCACTTCCTCCAACTGATATACAGAGTGTAAAAGAATGTGCTGAACAATCTATCAAGCCCAAATCTGAACAATCTGCCAAGCCAAAATCTGAACAACCTACTCACCCAAAATCCGAGCCACCTACTCAATTAAAAATTGAGCAATTTACTCACGCTAAATCGGAGCAATCTACTGAACAAAAATTTGAGGAATCTACTGAACAAAAGACTGAAGATATTACTGAACAAAAAATTGAAGAACCCGCTGAACAAAAATTTGAGGAAGCCACTGAACAAAAGACTGAAGATATTACTGAACAAAACAGTAAAAACGGCGCTCAACAAAAGGCTGATTCAAGTATCAAACATAGCTGCTTAGATGATTCTAATAAATGGAGTGAGGAGGAGGAGTCGTCCAATACAGAACCTTCATTAGAGGAATCAGAAGCAAACTTAGATGCAGCTCTCTTATTGGGAGGACCCTACCGAGGTGCTGGAAAGAAGGTGAGGAATTATGCCTAGAAAACGTTACAAGGAATTTTGCTGGCGCTGTCAAGTTTTGCCAGATTCCGAAGACGCTATCTTGCTATCTTACCTGCAAAATCATCCTTTTTTTAGTTTACAGGAAACGATTTTACCTCTAATCAAAGCGCGGTGGCTGTTAGCATCATTACGCAATAGCGGTAGTCATTCTAGTACAGAGTTAGAGTATTTGAGGCGAGAAAGCATTAATTTTTTGCTTAGGCAGATAGATGAAGTTTGCCGAGATGCGGGATTTAACTGTACCGAGTTAGGAGCAATTGCCCCTGGTATTTCTTCGGGTTTAATTCCTTTAGCTACTTTCCCTCACTTATCGAATTCAGGTGCATCTATTGCTACGGAATTAACTGCCCTTGAGAGTTCAAATCCCGCAAGTTTGCCCGAAGAAAAAGAAGCAGAGGAATTTTCGGGAGAAGTTGAGTTTGAAAACAGCGCATTTAACTTAGCTGGTTTCGATCCAGCAATGGTCGGGCCTAGCTTTAGTTAAAAATTATTAAGTCTTGAATAGACATCCAGCAAGGAGGAATGAAATGACTAACATGATTCACTTGGTTGACGGCGAGAAAGGTGGCGTTGGCAAGTCGATGCTAACTCGGATTCTGGTTGAATTCAATCAGAAGTATGAACTGCTGTACACGTTAATTGATGGTGATTTTCAAAATCCTGACGTGCAGCAGCGCTATCCTGAACACAATGCAAAAATCGTAGCTTTAGTTGAAGATGAAGAGAAGTTTTTCGATATCGATATTATTTTTGAAACAGCAGTAGAAACTCCTGTGATTGTCAATTTACCAGCTCGGGTTTACAGCATTATCAACAAATGGATTGACGAAGCTAATTTAACCTCTCCTGATTTTAAAGAGCAGTCAGGAGTTGATGTATGCAAGTGGTTTATTTGCGGTGGCACGACGGACAGCATTGAGATGTTTATTGACTCTTTCAACTACTTTGAAGGTCAGCTTAATCACATTTTTGTCCGCAATTTTGGAGTTTGCAAAGATTGGTCGCACGTACAAAGCCATAAGGAAATGAACAAGCTCATTAATAATTACCGAATTCCTGTGGTAGACTTGCCGGCGCTGAGTGCAAGAGAGCGCAAGTTTATTGATACGAAGCGGTTGTCATTTTCTCAAGCAATGAAACACTCTGAATTCTTCTTGATTAGTCAGCAGCGATTGCATACTTTTCTGGAAGACTGTTTCCGTCTGATAGAAGATGTAGGTTTGTTTAACAACGCACCCAATCGCAATAAAAAAGAAGTTATCGCTCCCTATGAACAAAAAAAAAATGAGGAAATGCAGAGAGAAAATGAGCAACAAAATGAGTAACTAAATAAGCAACAGGTTGTAAAGTCTCAGGAGGCTGTAATTTGTAAAAAAGGTATCGTAAGCTTTTAAGAATCTAAATTAAGGCTTACGCACACACTCTACTGATAGGGTGTGCCGAAACCAGCCCGCTGGCTGAGTGCAATCAACGCAGTTGTGTTATCCCAGGCGTTGGATATTAGCAATAAACGTTGTTTATTGCGTTTAAATTCTGAAAAGAAGAAGATTGATCGATCGCCCGCTACGAAATTTCCAGGGTTTCAAAAACTTCTTCACCACTGGGTCAGCGGGCTGGGTGTGCCGAAACACATCTTAATACTACAGATAGTGTCTAAACCGATAATTTGCGGGTATTCCTGTAAATTTTACAGTCAATGGGTGATGAACTCGTTAGGAGACGGACAAAATATGAGTTCACACTATAGAATGCGCGATGCAGAACAGCATAAAGATTAGGATTTTGATTAGGTAGGAGGTTAAATGTCCGATCGACTTTTAGAAGAACTTTCCGAAGTTGACTCTGAAGAGTTTGGCGAGATATTGGAAACGCCAAGGGAACAGGGCAGACTTAATAATACCAAAAATAATTCCATACAATCCGCTGAAAATTCGCAAAATTTGCCCGATTCTCCAGATACAGTCCTAGAAGATGCAGTAGAAGAAAAGTTGAAATCAAATGGGAGTAAGCTAAATGAAGAGCAGTTTTGGGAACTCATAGACGATGATTCGAGGGAAAGAGAAGCTCTGAACAGAGATCCTTTATCTGCCCCTCCCATGTACGAGAGAGATACTGAGTCACTAATCAGCCAGGTACTCAAGGGCAAAGACTCCAAATTTCGCTCTCATGTCATTCAGACAGCTTACCGATACGGTCTCAATAAAAATGACCCGCTTTTTATCGTATTGCTGGCTACAGGTCAACTCGAACTGCTGTTAGAAAAAAAACCGCAAGAGATTGACCAGTTTTTCAAGAATTGGCAATCTCAATGGCAAGGTGATTTGAAAGATTCTCAAGCTGTTATTTCTCAAGAACTGGAACAAGTTCGCCAGCTTACTGAAAATTGGGAAAAAGAAAGCAGGGAGTTTTTAGAACGGCAGGGAAAAGCGGCTGTTAAGGTGCAACATCGCCACATTTCCAACTCAGTTTACACCCTAGTGCGACAAGCAGCTTTAGAGAAAGTTGCTCACGATATTTGGTCGGTGATTTTTGGGAGCGGGGTAGTGTTAGGGGCAATGGCGATTGGCGCGTTTATCGGGTTAGCGCTGCCCCGGTTCATTCCAGCGCCTGAACTCGACCCAAAAGGGCCGCGCCAGCTCACTTTAGAACAAGCCGTAGCGCTCGAATGGGGGCTGAGCAAAGAGGGTCAGTTTGCTCGCAAGAACGCGGATACAATTCAGTGGGCAACAAGCAATGAAGGGAAATATGCTCGCCAATTTATGAGCTGGAATCAAGCTTTGTTGAGCGAGAAAGGTGGCAAAAAACTGTGTGAAACTGAGATAAATCGATTGGGGGTGACGCTGACAGTAGAGGGTAAACCTGCACAAAAAGGATTTTGTACTTTGTGGATTCGCTCCCCTCAAGAACGAGAGTTTGTTCCTTGAGGGCAAATACTAAAGTCTTGAGTGGGATGTAAATAAGTTAGCTTAACAGGAGAAATCTATGATTGCCAATTTGAACAATCAGCCGTTACCTGACCAAAATCAGAAGCAAGTGCAGTCGCAAATATCGGGTGTTTTAGTTGCACTAAACGACCCATTCGATGAGATGGTTTGGGATTACTGTTTGAGTCAAACATACCCAATATCGGAACAGATTAATATTGTACTGAGTGCTTTCTGGGGGCCGTTTGCTGCCAAAAATGCTAGCAAGTCTCCTGAGCGAGTGCGAGCAATAGCTTGTTATTCACTGCAACAATTAGCAGCTCAACAAAAATTGATTGACTCAGTGTTTGAACTGTCAAGTGAATCAACTAAAATTTCCGAAGTTATTGCTGTTCCCAAAAGGAAAAATAGTTGCAAGGTACTCAATCAAGCTTGTGTTTGTTCTCAATCTGTTCTAAATACTGCAATTCGGTGGGAGTAAGAGCCGTTGTTCTTTCTAACAAGTTGAGGATTTCTATCTCAAAAGGATCTAGATTTCCTAATTTGTGAAGTCGGTCAGTGCGATCGCAAATTTCTTGAAGTCCGGGTTGATTTTCGAGCGGCCTGGCGGTGAGAGCCGAGTGTTTGAAGGTATGCAAATTCATGGCAAGAGTAGGGATGTGCCGCATCCACACGGTAGCCGTTTTCTCGCCCACTGACTGAATGCGGCCTAACCTGCCGTTAACGTCTTGGCGATCGGGCGCGTACACTTCCACCAAGGAACCAATTTTGAGCGTCAGGTGGTGGGCGATCTTAGGTTCGCCTTCAGGTTTTACTTTTTTGTCGCGCCCCTGTAAAGTTTTGGCAACCTGAGCGGGATTGCTGCGAGTGTCGTTTGCCAAAGCGATGACCTGCTTCTTGGTCAGCCCAGCAGAGCGATTCAGTATTTTCCACTTCACTTCGTCCCCTCCAATAAAACTGAGAGCATCCACAGCTCGAGTAAATTGGGCATCCCGGTAAATCGTTCTGGGGGAAGCTTTGAACCGTTCTCCTAACTCTCGTGCTGTTTTGTCTGTCAAGCTGCCATTTTGAGAGCTTGCTCCTTCTGGCATTGTTTTGTCTGTCAAGTGGTCATTTTGACAGCTTGCCTCATCTGGCATTGTTTTGTCTGTCAAGCTGCCATTTTGACAGCTTGCTCTATCTGGCGATACTTTGTCTGTCAAACTGTCATTTTGACAGTTTGCCGAACGCTTGCCCCCGTGAGATTCCTTGGTCAGCTCGTACCAGGTGCCGCGCAGGTAGCTAACGGATTCTGGCGTCAAGCTGCGCCGTCCCAGTTGGTTGGCGATCGTCCAGACCTTGACTGCATTCCGACTGTCAAAAGACATCTCTACAATTTTGTATGGTATGCCGTGCGCGGTACAGATGGCGAACCTGTTGTGGCCGTCGATGAGAAGCTTTTCCTCGGCCCAGACTACTAACGGATCGTGGCATCCTTCCTCCAGAATGCTCGCTTGCAGGGCGGCTTTTTGGTCTTTACTCAGGGGAGGAATGAGAGATTGAAATTCGGGGTCGATTCGCAGTTGTTTCGCAGCACAAGAGGTACACCCTCCAATACCCCCCGGCAAAACAATTAACGCTTGCGGCTCCCGATCGTCTGCTTCTGATTGCATTTGACGCATTCCTGGCGAGTTTGTTGAATGCAAGGCTCGCCCGCGCTCGACCGCAACCGGAGTAGGGGAGTCAGCGCGGGCAGGAATTTTCTTGAAGTATTCAACACTAACATAGTTATCGTCGAAAAGCCTCCAGAAAATGCGAAAATAGTTGAAAAAGGGAAACGTTATCAACGCTATGCCACCTAGTAAAGGAATCCAGCCTCATCCCAACTCGTTAGCCAATCTCAACCGCTCTGGGGGACAACCCCGCTATGAAGAACCCAAGAAGCAAAGAAATATTCAGGTAACATCGGTAGGATGGGAAGGAATTCGCGCGATCGCCATTGAACGCGGATTGAGTCTCAACGAGTTGATAGAACAGATTGGCAGGGGTCTGATTCCCCTTGACACTGGTGAAAAAAGTAACTAATTGCCAGATATGGAAAGGGAGGTTAGAGCAAAAAAACTTTCTATCAACTCGTTACTAAAAGTTTTATTGATAGTAACAACGGTGTTTTTATAGATAAAAAAATGTTCCAACTTACGGTATTGTGCCCTGCCAATGTATCAGAAAAAAATATAATGGTTCAATCACCTCCAAAACTTATAACTGTTAATGAATTTATTACAAACTACGGCGACAGCGATTGCTACGAACTGATTGATGGTGAATTAACCGAAATGGAACCAACAGGGCCGCACGAACAAATATCCGGTTTTCTGGGACGAAAACTGAATGTAGAAATTGACCGCCTGGATCTACCCTACCTTACCCCTCGCTGTCTCATCAAACTATTAGGAACAGCAACAGCCTTTCGCCCCGATGTGCTTGTATTAGACCAAACTCGACTAATTAATGAACCTTTGTGGCAACAAGAACCTGTAATTACATCAGGTTCTTCTATTAAACTGATTGCTGAAGTTGTTAGTACCAACTGGCAGAATGATTACGCCCGCAAAGTTGAAGATTACGCCATACTAGGAGTGCCTGAGTATTGGATTGTTGACTATTTGGGCATTGGTGGCAGAGAATATATTGGCAAGCCCAAACAGCCGACAGTTACTATTTGTACGCTGCGAGAAGACGAGTATCAAAAACAGTTGTTTCAAAATGACGATCGGCTTATTTCGTCAATGTTTCCAGAGTTGCAATTAACCGCACAACAAATCTTCGCGGCAGGCAGATATGCTGCTATCTAGCTTATATCCAGGTAACGTCGGTAGGATGGAGAGAATTCGTGCGGTCGCAAGTGAACGGGGATTGAGTTTCAATGAGTTGAGCAAACAGATTGGCAAGGGTCTGATTCCCCTTGGCCCTGAAGAAAGTAACTAATAGCTTGGTCAGGAAAAGGAGGGTTCCACTCAAAAAACTTTCTATCAACTCGTTACCAAAAGTTTTATTGATAGAAAGCAATAATTGGCTTGTTGATTCCCCGATCGTGCTAACTCGCTCTCAAAATTTGCTCAATTAGGGAGACAACTTGCTGCGGTCGATGCTCAAACTGCTTCTTGATTTGAAATTTTAACGAATCTGCTGGCACATCTTTTTTGTTGAGTTTAAGGCGAATATGCTCACTTCGTGGGACAGTGGAATTGAGCGCTCGAATAACGGTGCGGCATTGTCGGAGAGTGAGGCTATCGACTTGAATGAAGGGTAGATTTAATGTGTCGGTATCGAGTTGAATATTAGAAGCAAATTCGGCTTTAACTTGTCGCGAAGAGGTGAGGCGCTGTTCTTCTGTGGGTTCTGGAGTTGCTGCACATTCGGCAACAGCAGGAAAGGAAGCAATTTCATTGAGAAGAGGCACAAAATCGGGGGCCAGTTCTGCTGAGAATTTTTCAGAAGGATTCATCCGCTTCGATGCTAACAGCGTAGCGATATAGTGAACAATTAAGCCACCGTAACCAAAAATTACCACAGTTTCAATTGCGAGGGTGAGAGAATGCTGAATAGGTTGATACATGATTATAAATTGCAAGTGGAACATCTCTCAAACGCGCTCGCGTTTAATATCCAAACCTTTTAATAAAAACAGTTATTTGATTTATTGCAAAACGGTTTTACGATCTATTATTAAGTGGCTTGCATTCTCGCATAAAACTAATTAACCAGGGCTTAGGCTTTGTAATGGTGTGGCAAGAGTTTGAGATTCTTCGCATTACTTGCGGAACCTTCGCTACGCTCGTGGTAAACTGCTTGAAGGACTCAGAATGACATAATTAGGCTATTACTGCGTAAGTTCTATTAACTAAAGCCTTCTGAGAATGCTATCCACCAAACAGCAGACAAGAGTGGACAACCACTTCCAACGCTGGAGAGATAGCCAGCCTCAGTTACAAACTACGTTTCGAGGGTCATGACACCTACAGGTGCTTTCCAGCTTGTAGCCCTGTCGTCAATAGTTAAACATCCCTATTTGGTTAAGGAAGTGCGATTGGCATAACAAGCCCTCAAAACATTGGCGAGGAAAACATTACCCCGCAAGGGAGGACATCCATGTCTAATTTTGTCTTTGTTGTCGATACCAATGGACAACCGCTTAACCCAGTACCACCGGGACAAGCAAGGCGATTGTTAAAACTCCAAAAAGCTGCTATTTATCGACGTTACCCCTTGACGATCGTACTCAAATACACAGTATCCGCTCCCCAAATACAACCCCATCAATTAAAAATCGATCCGGGTGCCAAAGTTAGTGGATTAGCAATTGTCCGAGACGACAAAGTAATCTGGGGTGCTGAATTAACCCACAGGGGACAACAAATTAAGCACGATTTAGCATCGCGTCGCGCCCTGCGCAGTCACCGGAGAAACCGCAAAACCAGGTATCGACAACCCCGGTTTTTAAACCGGACGCGAAAATCAGGATGGTTGCCACCCAGTCTAGAATCAAGAGTAGAAAATATTCTGACTTGGGTCAACCGCATACGCAGATACGTTCCAATTACAGGAATATCTCAAGAGTTAGTGAAATTTGACACTCAGGCGATGCAAAACCCAGAAATCTCAGGCATCCAGTACCAACAAGGAGAACTAGCAGGCTACGAAATCAGAGAATATTTACTAGAAAAATGGGGTCGAAAATGTGCTTATTGCAACGCCCAAAATATCCCATTAGAAATTGAGCATATCCACCCCCGATCGAAAGGCGGAAGTTCCCGAGTTTCAAATCTCACAATTGCTTGCCGTCAGTGCAACGAAGCCAAGGGAAATCAGGAGCTTAAAGATTTCTTAGCACAGCAACCTGAGTTGTTCGATCGAATCGCAAAACAAGCCAAACAACCATTGAAAGATGCAGCAGCAGTCAATAGCACCCGCTGGCAACTCTTTAACAGACTGAAAGAAACATCATTACCAGTTGAAATCGGAACAGGCGGTCAGACCAAATACAATCGTACTCGATTGGAATTACCAAAAACTCATTGGTTAGATGCAGCTTGTGTGGGACTCGTGTCCCAATTAAAAATTTTGACTGCCGGGCCTTTGTTAATTCAAGCTTCAGGATGGGGCAGCCGTCAGATCTGCCAGCCAAATAAATATGGCTTCCCAATCAGACACAAGACACGGTGCAAGGAATTTTTCGGCTTTAAAACTGGCGACATGGTACAAGCAACTCTGCCTACAGGAAAATTTGCGGGTACTCATAGAGGCAGGCTAATTGTTCGAGCGAGTGGAGTTTTTGAGATGATTTCACCAACGGGAAAAGTTAGCCCAGTACGTCACAAATACTGTAGGGCAATTCACCATAATGATGGTTATACGTATACATTGTCTACTTGCGTCCAGTAAATCGGCAATTAGAGGCGTAGCGATCGCAAATATCGCAAAGGGAACTGGTGCGGTGGGTGGGCGGGCAAATAAAATCCTGCTTGGAGCAGGATTTTATCCCCTTTATCGGGGGTCGTCATTGATTACTTGACAAAATCATCAATCTCTTCATTATCGTCAGTTGCCTTTTTCTTGTGAGAAGCTTTGACTGCCGATTCGATATAACGGAAGTGCAAGTCAATCACTGCTTGCTCAGATGAAAGCCAGTAAACGTTGCTCAAGATTTCTTCAAGGATCTCGTCAGCCGAGTAGCCTTCATATTGCTTGTTAAACCAAGTATTGAACGCTTCCCAGTCAAGAGCTTTACCTTTCTGCAACTGTCGTTGTTTGGCACGTCCCGTTAACTCGCGGGCAACGTGCAAAAACATCTCGAAGCGCTGTTCTTCAAGAGTTTCTGCAAATTGCTTTTGCATCGGAGTTGGAGCTGATTTGCGATTAGCCATGATTAACACTCCTTGTGTTTTTTATTCACAACTAAAGCGACGACAGTTCGCTAATTAGAATTAATTCAAAAAATTCCTGGGGTTGGTGGGTGGGTAAAATTAAATTCACAACCAATGCCAAGATTTCATTGATTGTGAATTTTTTGGGTATGCCTCCCAGAGCGCCCTAATTCGGACGGTGGCGACAATCATTACCCAGGAGCGCGATTCGTGGAAAAGGCCTCGATAGAGGCAAAAAAATGCTCTGCTTTTTCAGCAGAGCTTTCTAATCAAACTTTAGCGATTATTCGTCGTCTTCCTCAAATTCTTCGTCTTCGTCTAAACTAAAATCATCCTCCTCATCGCTTTCCTCATCCTCGTCCTCATCGCTTTCGGAGTCTTCGTCCTCCTCATCAATTTCATCGAGTATGTCATCAATTTCATCATCTTCATCATCGAGTTCGTCGTCCTCATCGAGTTCTTCAGTATCTTCTTCAGAGGATTTAGCTAACTCGTTGCGACGCTTTAAGCTTTGAGCATTGAACTCCATTAAATCGGCAATGGCAGCTTGTGGATTGTCAGCAATTGTATCGTAAAGTTGGCTCATCGCTAAGGCAACAACTTCGACATCATACTTGAGTTCATCGGGTCGGCCAACTAGCTTGGGAAACACAGTATTGTTCCACTCTTGCCAGTCGAACTTTTTACCATTGCCATTACCGTTGCGCTTATTCAACTGAGCTTGAATATCCAATCCCAGTTTTTCGCGAATTGCGTGGCCAACCTTTGTCGAAATACGGCTATCGCGACGCTGAATTGTCACACCGTACTTCTTATGAATTGTATTCCGAATCTGTTTGACTAGCTCGCCAGCAAGTTGCTCCGGGCTGAGGTTAGGTTGAGGTTTTGATTTAGCTCCATTGTTACTGCCGACAGTTTGACTGTTCTGCTTTTCAGGCGGTTTTGATTTAGCAGGAACTGTTGACTGAGAGCGATTTGGAGTGGCTGCTGTTTGTTTTTTAGTTGTGGTCATGATTGACAATTTAACTTACATAACATCAATTAATGAGTGCCGTTAGGCACAATTACCCCCTCCAGTTGAGGGGGGTATTTCGCTCATTAGCAGGAAGTTAAATTTTAATTATTTTAGTTAAATTATTATGTTCAAAGTCGTCTATTTAGTTGTATCAGCTCATGAAACTTTTCAATAGTTTGTCTAAGTTAAGAGTCATTCAAACTCCCATAGTTGCCCTTGAATGTTACAGTGCCGATCGCCAAAAAATCTTGTCATCATTTCATCAGTACGCCAGTGAGTGTTGTTTACCTGTTTATTATTGGAATCCCGGCTATGCAACTCTTCAACAGGTGCGGTGTTTGGATAAACATCTCGCGAAATTAGGTTGTCATTCAGACTTGACAAGCGTTTCAGATATTTCGGAAACGTATAACAGTGAATGCGTCCTATGTAAAACTGAGCTATCTGTCGAGAGTGATGTCCTGCAATTTCTGCTGGAAAATGACTGCCCCGGTATCTTTTTGTTAGAGGATATTTTGGAGTCAGACAGTACCGAACAGCCTCTTGTCCGACGTTATTCTCAATTGGCTAACGCATTCTTTGAGCTGAAAGGGCGTTGGGCCGACCAATATTGGGTACTGCTGGGCGAGTACATCCAATTGCCATCAAAGCTAAGTCCATTAATTCCTCTACTCAAATGTCCGTTACCCGATCGTTTTGAAGTCGAAGTTCTTGTAGATAATTTTTGCGATCGCAATTGTTCCCTTGATTTTGGTTCAGATGCGGTAGCTGCTAAAAAACGGCTGGCTGTTTCTAGTCTAGGGCTACCACAGGCTGAAATTGAATTAGTATTAGATCGATCGCTCTCTGTGACTACTTCAGTTGTCCATATCGCTGAGTTGGTATTAGAGCATAAAATATCGCAACTTCGAGACCAGGGGTTGGAGTTCATTGCTTCTCCCGACGTGCCTCATGCTGGCGGTTTAGATTTATTAGATGCTTATTTGAGCGAAGTCGTAAAGCTGTCAGAACCTGATGCCAAGAAATATCACCTCAGACCTCCCAAAGGAATGCTGCTGTGGGGGCCGCCGGGGACGGGCAAAAGTTTGAGTGCAAAGCTAGCTGCTAAGAAGCTAGGTTATGCGCTTTTAGCAGCAAGTTGGGGCAATATTCTAGGTTCCTCTAATCCAGATCGCGCTCTCAACAAAATGCTGGATACAGCAGATAATTTGGGCGGCTGCGTGTTGTTCTTTGACGATTTTGACAAGGGTTTTTCTGGCTGGGAATCAAATGCTGATGGCGGTGTAGCTAGGCGACTGTCGCAGAAATTGCTCACCTGGATGCAGGAGCATGAAAGCCCCGTGTTAATGTTAGCTACTGTTAACCGCTTAGAAATGCTGCCGGCTGAACTTATCCGCAGATTTGACGACGGCGGAATCTGGTTTGTGGATTTGCCACACAGCGGCGCTCGCTATGAGATTTTCAATTTGCACTTAGCTAAGTATTTCCCAGAGCAGTTTGGGGAAGGAAAAGAGAATCTTTGGAGCGACAGACAGTGGTATTCGCTACTATCTGATTATGCCGGAGCAACGAGTGCTGAAATTGCGATCGCAGTTAAACGCTGTGCTGAACGAGCCTATTGTGAAGGACGACCTGGTAAAATTGAATTGGTCGATCTGCGTTATCAGAGAACTCAGTTTGTGCTGTCGTCTGAGCGTTCTTCTGAAGATATCCAGGGGATTCGCAACAAAGCGTCCTTTGCGCGGCCTGCTTCTGGGGGCGATCGGTCTAAATTTGCGGCGGCAGAGCAAGAATTATTCGAGTATCGACCACCTGCTTACGAGAAAACTTGAGTGTACGATCGACAGCAATAGCAGGGTTTTATTGGCATCGAAAATCAATTCCAAGATTTCTGCCGCATTAGATGGTGCGGTGCAAACAAGAGAATTCAGGGGGTGACAACCCCGTCTTGACCCATAGCTAACAAAGGTTAGACCGATTTATGGTAAAAAAAGATGGGGTCAATTTTTATAAGCAACCCCATCTATATACAATGTTACCTCCATTGTAAGGATTCAGGTCCCAAAGAAGGGAATGAGGTCAGGCATAGGAAAGTAGTCACAAGAATGGGCAGAAATAGCCTCACGGAAAAAAGCCATTACTGAACGAGCTTGAAAACGACAGGTTTGAATCACACTCAGCAGATTAGCCGTTTCCTCAAATCGTTTCATCGAACGAGAGCCGCCAGAAACTTTCCGTTTCGTTACAGCTAGCCGTAGGGAACGTTCTGCTAAATTATTATCTGGAGGAACCGAGGGGTCATTGAGAAAATACCACCATTGTTCTGCCTTATCTCGTAAGGATTTTAGTAACAGACCTGCTGCATAACCAACTTTGCCCAACCAAGTGGTCAAAGCTTGATTCAATCGTATTGTGAAATCCTCAGCCCAGAAGTCGTAGGTGAGTCGAGCCTTCGTCTTTCGCCAGGACTCATGGGCGATAAAAGCTTCATCTATTAATGACAGAAATACTTGAGCGACTGCTGCATTATTGTTGCCAGGAAGTTCCAGCACTTTCTTGAAATGCCGCCGTAAATGGGCCAGACACTTCTGTTGGGCTGCGATGTTCCCGCCATTATAAACGCTGAAATCATCTGAGCTTAAGACTCCCGCAAATTCTTTGCCCAGCATGGTTTCCAATTCCACCCGCCCCCTGGTATCTGCGGCATGAAATAAACAGAATCCTTCGATACTCGCTGTCCATAACCATTCTTTAACCCCCATCACACACCACGGTGTTTCATCTACATGAACGTTTGATTGTAGAGGTGCCCATTCCCACAGTGCTTTGAGAGCTGGTTTAACTGCTGCTGCTACTCGTTGATTGGTTTTTTGGAGTGTTCCTACGGACACTTCTATCCTGCCGAGTTCCCACAACAACTCAGTCAGCTTGGAGTAGGAAAGATGCCCATAATTGCCTAGCCAGACTAAGAGTGCTTGGAGATTAACGCTCAAGTCTTGTCCTGGAACTATTCCTAGGGGCGGTTCTCCTGTGACTACTGCACCACATTCGAGGCATTTACACGATTGTGTCTGATATTCAACGACCTCGATTGGTTTTGCTACTAGACTTGCTACTTGTTGTCTGTGGATGTTAATTACTTCACTTAATTCTTTACTGCCACAATTGAGACAGATGTCGGGTGAGCTAATTTCAGTTCTGTCTACTCGTCCAAACCCTTTGCGGGTTTTCCCCTGATGACCCGGTTGTCCGCCTGGTTTCTTTTTTGGGTCTGCTTCTGGTTTAACTGTTGGTTTCTCTGGTTTTTGGAGTAGATCCGTTGATGGGGGTTTTGATGAAGTCTGACTGGTGGTTCGACTTTTGCCCTCGGCAATAGCTAGTTTTTCTTGCAATTCTTCAATGATTTTTTGCAGCCCCAACACCATTTCCACCAGTTCAGCTTGGCTCAACTGCTCTATCTCGGTTTTTTTCTGCTCTCTGGTGGCTGTGGGCTTTTTCATTCCTTTATTTTACCAGCTTTTGCCACTGAAGTTTTTCTTGACCTGAATCCTTACAAAATAATTGAGGAATTAATGGCAATAAGACGGAACAAGCTACAATTTTTTCAGAGGGGTTTGAGGGCTATGTCCCTGATGATACCGACGTTTTGACGGCGTTCTCACCCCGTGAAGCAGGAATTGTTTAAGCGGTGGAAGAATGGCGATCGCCATTCTGTTTAAAATTAGATTAATAGAGGTTGCAATTCCAGATTGTCTCTTTTTAATTAAATCCTTTTGTTCCTGCCGATCGATCGCGGTAGACAAAATCTTCTTTGTGCACGGACAATCTATCTAACACCGATCGAATTTGAGAGTGTTGCGGTGAAAGATGGCAAACAGGATCGGTAGCCCGTGCATCTTGGGTTAACAGAAATGCTTGACAGCGACAACCACCCCAATCCAAGGTTTTACGATCGCAACTCTGACAAGGTTCCGGCATCCAATTCGTGCCGCGAAATCGATTCATTCCCGCAGACTCAAACCAAATCCAATCAAGCGCGCGATCGCGAATATTGCCAAACTCAATATCGGGAATTGCCATTGCCGCTTGGCACGGTAAACCGTCGCCATTGGGAGTAATAATTAACGTCCGATTCCCCCAACCGCCCATGCAAGGTTTGGGATATTGAGCGTAGTAATCTGGAATAACATAGAGAATTCCCATCGGAATTTTGCGCCTTTGTTGAGCTGCTTTCACCACTTGTTCCGCGCGGGCTAACTGTTCGCGACTCGGCAATAAAGCATCCCGATTGTGCAGCGCCCAACCGTAGTATTGAGTGTTTGCTAATTCAACGCGATCGGCTTGCAACATCTCGGCTAGCGATAGCATTTCCTCAAGGCGATCTAGATTCTGACGGTGTAAAACAAAGTTCAATGTTAGCGGCAAACCTAACTCTTTTACCAGTTGAGACGCAGCGATTTTTTGGTCGAACGATCGCGCTCCGGCAATGCGATCGGACTGCGCCGCGAGGCTATCTTGAATGCTAATTTGAACGTGATCTAAACCCCGGTTTTTTAAATTTGCAGCCCGTTCTTTTGTGAGTAAAGTTCCGGCCGTAACTAATGTCGTGTAAAGGCCTAACTCGGCCGCGGTTTCCACCAATATTTCTAAGTCTTTGCGCAGCAAAGGTTCTCCACCAGTCAGCCCCAACTGCAAAATACCCAACTTTCGAGCTTGCCGGATTACTCGCAACCAATCCTCTGTCTGGAGTTCTTGCTGGTAAGAATTATCGCTCCAATTTATCGGATTCGAGCAGTAGGGACAGCGCAAAGGACAGCGATAGGTTAACTCTGCAACCAAGCTAAAAGGTAGCGCAATTTCATTCATTTAAAAAACCTCGCTGCGAAATTTGAGCGATTAGTTGGCGGACATCTGCTTCTACATTGGGGCTAGCAAACTGCGCGGATAACTCTGTAATAATTTCGTCGGTCGTATGGTGGCGATCGCACAGTTTTAAAATTGCCCAAGCCGTTTTATTCAGTTTGACTGCGCCTTCGGGAAACAAGAGAAAATGCTGTTGCCTGATCTCATCCCAAAACAGCCGCACTCCACAAGCAAGATAGGGATAACTGTTACCATTCATTAGTTTTCAAGATAGTTGACAGTTGATAGTTGACAGTTGACAGTTAGTAATTGTCCCAATCTCCCAATCCCCCAATCTAAAATCTAAAATCTTCCCCTCTTCCCCTCTCCCCTCATGTTTCTGAGGGACGAGTGTCTCCTAGTTCGATCGCTTCAAGCTGGCTCCACAACAGATCGCATTTGAAAATTAATGCCCGAACAGCTTTCTGTTGCATCTCAACAGTCTGACAGTTTTGCACCACTAATTTCAGTGCATAGCGAGCATCTTGAGGGGCTTGATGCAATCGCACTCGGAAATAATCAAATCCACTCGGATCGATCCATGAATAGTATTTTTCCAACGCAACCAATCGATCGCGAATTGCATCAGGTCCAAACAACTCTGTCAGCGAAGATGCGATCGCTTCAATCCAAGGTTTAGTCTTGCAGAAATTGACATAAGCATCGACAGCATATCGCACTCCGGGCAAAACATTTCCATCGTCCAACAGTCGATCGCGCGACAGTCCCACCGCTTCACCCAATCGCAACCATGCTTCAATTCCTCCTGCTTCCGCACCCCTACCGTCGCGATCGATATTCCGGCCGTCATGGTCGATAATGCGTTGAATCCACTCGCGCCGCACTTCTCGATCGGAACAATTCGATAAAATTGCAGCATCTTTAAGCGGAATATTGCGTTGATAATAAAAGCGATTAATTACCCAGCGCCGCACTTCTTCTGGAGTCAATTCTCCTGCATTCATGCGTTGGTGAAACGGGTGCAGGTGGTGGTAGCGGTGGTGTTGCTGGCGCAGCAAATTCTCGAATTCGAGCGGTGACAATAATTCTTGCATGGTTCGATCTGATCTAGTTTGTGATGAATTTATCATTGCATATTTTCAGGATTGCTATATCTCGCGTCCGCTCGCTCGGCCTAATAAAAAAGGCTTGCATTACGGGAAATCATTTGTGAAGTTCTTACTCCCCAGCGAGTTTGGGGAATTGGGGTCGGGTAAAAAATTTATGAATCATTTATAATTGCCATATCACAAATCAAACATTAATCCATCACAACCAATTTCAACCCCTTGACTTTCAACTGTTTGTCGCTCAGGAGAATTTGGAATTAGAATTGGATTGGTATTGTTGATATGAACTAGAATTTTGCGCGGCCCAGTTAGTCCTTCAAGCTGCCGCAAACTGCCTCGGTCTCCCGATAAAGGTAAATGTCCCATTTGCAGTGCCGATCGCGCTCCAACAGCTAAGGCTGGAAGTTCGTCATCAGTCCAAAACGTGCCGTCGATCGCGATGCAATCGCTGGCATTTAAACGGCGCTGCATTGTCTCGTCGATCGCCGCCAATCCCGGTGCATAAGTTAGAGTTTTACCAGTGCTGAGATCGCGAATTGTCAATCCTACACCCCAAACTTCATCCGGCGATCGATCTTCGTTCTGCATATATTTCGGCGGTTTTGTCGAAAGTGCAAAAGCCTCGACTTCCAGATCGGATGCCAGCGAGATGGCAGCATCTAGAGGCGACCAATCGACACCGCAATAATTTTGCAGTGTCGAAAATAATGGATAGCCGGTTGTCAGGGCGAATTTGACTCGCTCGGAACTGTAAATTTTTAAAGGATGCGATGATTCCCGCAACAGCATCAACCCAGTCGTATGGTCGATTTCAGCATCCGTTAAAATGATGCCAGCAAAAGGCAGCGAGCGCCCGTTTTGCGGAGCAAAACAGTTGTGCGCTCTCATTAGTTCAATTTGCTGGCGCACGTCCGGCGAAGCATTAATTAAAAACCAATCCCCGCCGTTCGATCGAATTGCGATCGATGATTGAGTGAGCGCTGTTGCCCGACCCGATCGACTCGCTTCACAGCCCCGACAATGACAGTTCCACTGGGGAAATCCCCCGCCCGCCGCTGCTCCCAAAATTCTCACGATCATCTATCAAAATCCGTTAAAAATAAGAATTCTGAATTCAGAATTCAGAAGTCAGAATCAAGAAGAATTCAGAAGTCAGAATCAAGAAGAATTCAGAAGTCAGAATCAAGAAGAATTCAGAAGTCAGAATCCATTAGTAAGAGATTTAGACCTGCCAATAATTCTAGACCACCAGTTTTCAATTTGGTCGGAACTTACGCACCAGCTCTATATGTAGGGTGCTTGTGGCGCACCTTACCGCTACTAATAGTTTGTCAAACTACTTGAGGCGTAAATCCTGTTAGTGTGGAACGCGGAACCGATTTATTCATGCGCCCGTCTTACAGAATTTAATTCTGAATTCTGACTCCTAAATTCATCTTGACTTTTGACTCCTGAATTCTGTTTGATTAATCGACCTCAGTTATTAGTCGGTTCCAGCCGAATCAATTTACCGTTCGAGTCATCTGTGAGAACGTACAGCAACCCATCTGGACTTTGCCGCACGTCCCGCACCCGCTGCCCGATGCTAATTTCTTCCTGGCTGCGGACATTTCCTGCTGCATCGAGCTCGATCCGCCGCACGTCTTGAGAAACTAAGCCCCCGGCAAACAGATTGCCCCTCCAAGCAGGAAAACGATCGCCAGTATAAAATGCCAGTCCAGAAGGAGCCGTTGCCGGAGTCCAAACGACTTTTGGATCTACCATACCGGGGCGCGATCGCTCCTGTGAAATCTCGCCGCCTGCATACTCCTGACTGTGGGTAACGAGCGGCCATCCATAGTTTTTGCCCGCTTCAGCTAGATTCAATTCATCGCCGCCGCGCGCCCCATGTTCCGTTATCCAAACTCGTTTTGTTCCCGGATCGAAGGCTATCCCTTGAATATTGCGGTGTCCGTAACTCCAAATAGCCGGATCTGCATTGGCATTTGTTGCGAAGGGATTATCGCGAGGAATTGAACCATCATCGTTTAACCGCACTATTTTGCCCAGACGGCTGCGTAAATTCTGTGCTTGCTTCCGAATCAGATCGCCTTCTAGCTGCACCGGTGGATTTCCGCCATCTCCGATCGCGACTAACATGGTGCCATCCGGCAGCCACAGGATGCGCGATCCAAAATGTTGCGTACCCGACTTGACTTGAGACACCTCGAAGATGACGCGCAAATCCTGCAAAGCTTTGCCGTCAAATCTCGCTCTCGCAATGCGAGTTTGATTCGCATCGGCGGTGCCCGAGGCGTAAGTCAGATACACAAATCGATTTTCGGCAAATCGAGGGTGAATGGAAACATCCATCAGTCCACCTTGGCCTGATGACATCACGGACGGCACGCCCGCGATCGGAGTTGGTTCCAACACCCCATTTTTCAGCAACCGCAGTCGCCCTGCTTTTTCCGAAATCAACATACTGCCATCGGGCAGCCATGCCATGCCCCAGGGGCGTTCTAACCCTTCCGCAACCGTCGCTTGCTTGAACCCCCGAGCCGTGCTGCTTGGAGATACTGCTTGAAGGGGCGATGCTTCAGCAGTAGGGGCAGCAGTAGGGGCAACATTAGGGGCAACAGCAGCCGTATTTGGGGGAGCGGCAGAACAAGCGGCGATCGTGATTCCAGCACTTGCCAGCCCAATCCTCCGAATTGAGTGTTTTATCAACAAAAGCATGATAGTTATTTCTTGCTATTGCTGGTTGTAGATGTAGGCGGTGACTTCCAAACACAAATCGAATTCTTCGAGCTCTGGTTTTTCCCAATCTTCAGAAGTGCGGATCGGCTGCCGAGATTCAGGGCGATCGTCGCTAGCTGAAATTTGCTGTGAGGTTTGAGATTGGTTTTGCGTTGCCATGAAAATTCTCCTAAAACTTAAAGCTGTGTTCGGATCGTGCTTGATGGTGTTGCAATTTCCAGTTATAGCGCAAAATTTAAAAAGCGAGCGACATATCGGAGGGATGAATCCGCGATCGAGAACAGTCGCTCCTTTGTCTTTCGCTCCCGACTCATGGGCGATAAAAGCTTCATCAATTAATGACAGGGCGTTGCGTAATCAGGGTATTAAAAAAATCACTTTAAAATCCAAAAGCTTTGTGGATACTGGTTTCTATGACGGTCATATTTAGCGTTTCATACCGTAAATCAGCAACGCCAATGACAGAAATATTTGAGCGACCGCTGCATTATTGTTGCCAGGAAGTCCCAGCACTTTCTGGAAATGCCGTCGTAAGTGAGCCAGACACTTCTGTTGGGCTGCTACTTTGCCAACATTATAAACGCTGAAATCATCTGAGCTTAAGACTCCTGCAAGTTCTGTACAGCGATCAATTATTCAGCAAACCCTATTTCTGGATCGAGTAGGAGTGGCAAAAAGGGGAGTAGGGAGTGGCGAGAAGCGTGGTTCTTCATTACTTCTTTCCCCACTCCTCACTCCTCCACTCTTATCCCTTCTTCGCCTACTGCCCGCTGCTCAATCTTTCCCCGCTAACCTCCCCAACTTTCCATCACCTTAATTTCTACCTCGCAAGGAATCGGAGAGAGGAACTTATTCCCTGCTCTCACCATACATTTTTTAAGCAAGGCTTTAACTGGCCTCACTTCTTCAAGAGGACACTCTATTAAAATTTCATCGTGAACGACACAAATCAGTTTACCACCAGTGCTGCTCAGAGGCAGAAAAAGTAGAGCAAGAGCGAGTTTAGTAATGTCAGCACTCATCCCTTGAATTGGGTTATTTAGCATTTCATTAAGCAGCGGTTTAGTATCTTTTGACCATAATCTCCTTCTGCCTAAGACTGTGCGACTCTCTCGAATACCTCGGCTCCAGGCGCTCCGAACTTTGCTGTGAAATTGTTTGATACCTGTATAGGATTCAAAGAACTTCTTACGAAAGTGTGAAGCTTGTTGCAGCGTTAAAGTGACTCCATGCTCTGCTTGAGCCATATTCTTAAATTTCTGTGCTCCCATGCCATAAATTAAACCGAAGTTAATAATTTTACCGAGCTGTCTGTCTTCGAGAGTAATTTCCGATAAGGGTTTGGCCAGCACCAAAGAAGCTGTCAGAGAGTGCAAATCTTCCCCTTCAGAATAGGCTTTCACCATTCTGCGATCGCCCGAAACCTTCGCCATAATCCGCAGTTCAATCTGGCTGTAATCCGCTTTTAGCAGGACACAACCGGGTGCTACTTTAAAACACTGCCTGGTTTCCTTATCTCTGGGGATATTCGTTAAATTTGGCTCTCGACAACTAAATCGTCCTGACCTAGCACCAATCTGAAACCAATTAGGATGAATGCGCCCTGTAATCGGGTGAATGCGTTCTGGTAAACCCAGAGTAAAAGTGTCGATGCGAGTAGATAAGCTGCGGTATTCTAACAGTGCTTGAATAACAGGATACTCGCCTTGCAAAGGAATTAAATGTTGAGAGTTAGTGGAAGTAACAGGAATGCCTTTCTGTTGCAAAGCCGCTAGAACTTGCTTGGGAGAGCGAGGATTAATTGTATCCGTAAATTCCGGCAGCAGAGAGATTTGTTGGTGAGGGTTAGGTCGATGGAGTTGCGAATTAATTTGTTTTAAAAGAGAGTCGCGTTGATGACAGAGCTTCACTCCCAAAACTCTCCACTGTTCTCTATCTAAAAGCATTCCGTTGAGTTCCATAGAAGCCACCGCAGGCAGACAAGCAAACTCTAGTAAAGCAGTTTTCCAAAGCTTAGAAGCTTTCAATTTTTGTTTGAGAGCAGCAGCCAGCGGGAGTAAAATTGCAGCATCGGTAGCAGCATATTGCAGTTGAGCGAGTGTTAAGTTTCCCGACCAATCGCTAACTTGCTGCGTTTTGTCTAGCTTTACTTTAAGCAAATTCTCAGTAACAGCATCTAGGGACAAATGGCGTTTTAGTCCAGCCGTCAGCACTCGGTAAGCCAAATAGGTATCGAAAAAAGGTTTGGATGGTTCCAGTCCGGCAAAAGTGAGCATTTGCCATTCAAATTTGAGGTTGTGACCTACCTTCAGTGCAGGACTGGCTAGGAGCAAGCGTAATGGTTCCAGGGAACTCGGTTCAATTGCCCATAAATCTACAATGATTACTGGATGGTCAGGAATGGCAAGTTGTAACAATCTAATTTTGGCTTGATATGGGTCAAGCCCTGTTGTTTCGCAGTCTATGCCGATAATTTTTGCTTGTTGGAATGGTTGAAGGGCTGTTTCAAGATTGAAAGCAGTATCGATCAGTTGGTAAGGAGTTTTAAGTGTAACGTGCAACTGAGCTATTTTAATTTTTTCGGTGGTCAAAAGATTTGGAATAGCGGTTGATTTTTTCGGCTTGTTTAGCGGGTTATATTTCATAATTAGTTCCGTTCATAAAAATAGTGAAAGAATATCGAAGTGTCAATAATGCAGGAAATTTTACTATTTTTCAGGATTTTTTCGACATTAGGTATCTTGAGGGTGATGGGTTTTATTTGGGAAGTATACGAGTTTTAAGTCAATACGCTTGGGTTCAGAACAATTTGACTTCCTTTCACAAATCGGGAATTACCAACAATCCGTGAAATTAAATTCGTCTGAAAGCGCTAACCCAAGCGTATTGAGTTATAAGTCGGTTTTTGGTAAATCAATTTAAGTCCTGAACTTTAGGAATAAGGTAAGAGACATAAAGGATGGCGGTTGGTCTAAAAAAAACCAGTGGTTGCCTGGTTTTGATTTAAAAGAGTTGCAAACTTTAAAGTCCGCAACAGTTGTTTTGGCTATCCCAAGTGCCGCCTAAAAGGTCGCAGCCTGGTTTGCCATCTGTAATCTTTTTACAGACGACTGCGTTAGCATCTGTTGCCATTAAGAGCAAAATGCTTGTTAGAGCGATAGCGAGCAGTTTTTTCATAACGGTGAACTCAGATGTATGAACTTCACCGATGCAGCACTGTTAAGTGCGACTTTAATTCGGAACGATTAGATTGTAAAAAAGATTTTTATATAGAGGTGGTGGAAAAATATTGCTTGAATTTAAATTTAAAGATTAGGATATATAATGTAACTAAGTTTCCCACTTACCGAGCTTTTTTATGAGTAACTCAATTCCCTCCCAGCCGCAATCCACAATAGATGATACAACCCGTTATCCGCGCTTGAGGGAACTGATAGAAGCAGAAGATGCAGCTAATGGAGAATTTGGCTGCGGTCGAAATTTGGGTAATAAACCTTCAGTTTATCTGAAAACCTGCGGTATCAATATCTCTGATGAAAACCTAAGAAATTTGTTAAGGGAGTATTTAGGTCATTTATTGATGGAGCTAGATTTTGACTCAATCATCAACCAGGTGAGTCATTTCGTAGAGTCATTAGTCGTGCAGGAACACACTCAATTAGAGCAGACAAGACCAGCATTAATGCTCTTAGAATCAGTTTTTGAGCAAATTCCTGCGAAAGAACTCAAACAATGTATTGAGTCAGAATTGGGGGAGTTTTGTTCGGAAACTGCGATCGAGCAAATTGTTCAGTATACTGGTCAAGTGATTCACAATTCAATTCTTCAACCTCGACATAAGTGGCCAAAACCTATTTGGGTACTAAGTGCTCTTGAGAAGGTGTATATTGCTCAGGCATCTAGTTTAGATGCAGCAATTGCTCAAGTTAAAGGACAATATCCCGACGAAACCGGAGAGCTGCAAGTAATCAAAGTCGGAGGTGTTCTCGCACCAAACCAAGTGATTTGCTTGGACTTAATGAACAATTAATAAAAAATGCAGAATATGTCCGGTATTCTGAGTAACGCTGGAGTATGTCTTGTGCAGTTAGCAGTTTCATTGCACGATCGCAAAAAGTTTTCAGCGATGCGAGCGCGAGCGCGGTTGGAAAAATGAACTTGCTCAAAATGTTGGGTACGATCGCTCTCTCCAGGTCAACTGTAGGTAATCCTTGTAGATTCTGATTAGTTGGAAACCCACTTGGGGCCTGATTATACATCTCCATAAATTACAGATAAGTCTAAGCAGGATAAGGGTTTCAGATTCATTTTTGGAGATGTCTATTGGTTCATTTCGACCGATCGCGAGAGTTACTTTAGCAATTGCTCAACTCGCTTGTACACAAGAGCGAGTTTTTTAGTACAATAATAACAACGATTGCTATTCCCTGTTATTAAAGCGAAAATGGAATAGCCCAAATTACAGGAGGACTCAGGCATGAACGTGTCTTTGACACCGGAGTTAGAGCAGTATGTCCAGGAGAAAGTCTCAAGCGGACTGTATTATTCTGCTAGCGAGGTAATCCGTGAAGGGTTGCGCCTGCTGAAAGAACGGGAACAATTCCAGCAAACTCGCTTACAGGAATTGCGGCAGGAAATTCAGGTAGGGCTAGACAGCGGTGAGGCAACTCCCTTGGATATGCCAGCAATCAAGGCAAAAGCGCGGCAGCGTCGGCGGAGGAAACCGCAGTAATGGCCACGATCGTTAAACGCCCGCGTGCTGAACTGGATTTGCTAGATATTTGGGACTACATCGCTGATGATAGTTTAGATCGGGCTGACGAGTTTTTAGATCGCGTTGAAGGAAAACTGCAAACCTTGGCACGTAATCCAGGATTGGGCAGAAGGCGTGAGGAACTGTTAGCTGGGTTGCACAGCTTTCCGATTGGGAACTATGTGGTGTTCTACCGGGAAATTGAAAATGGAATAGATGTAATTCGTGTTCTGCATGGTTCACGGGACATAGAAGACATTTTCAGTCGCGGCTAACTCCTTGTAATGCAAGTGCGTATTCAAGGCGTACTGCCTGCCAATAGAGAGAGTTTAATTGTGGAAGTGTTGCATAAATTTGAGTCAGAGATTGAATCAGGGGCATTAATTTTATTAGATGAAACGCGCTCTCGGGTTAGAATTCGGTTTCTTACACCGCGATTACTGACAAATCAGAGAATTTAGTGCGCGATCGCACTTTGTCACTTTCTTAAAAGACATTTTTCTCGACTTCGTAGAATTGCCCACTGCTGAGAGCCGTTAGGCAACTTTCATAGAGCTGCCCCCTCCATGTGGAGGGGGTAATTTTTACTGAACAAAATCGCTCATAGGAATGAAGTTGCAGGAACTCGATGCGATTTAAATTGGAATTGTTCACCACATAAACTAAAAAGAACCATGCACACTCCATCAGTTGAACCTAATTCCGGCTATAACAACTCCGGTTACGAATCGGCACCCGATTTGACAGTCGGTTACTCGTCATCTAAAGAAGTTCGTCAAGGTAATTTTGACAACGCTTACCAAGAAAATGTGTATGACTTGTCTAACCTAGCAGATACTCCTTGGACAGATTCAGCAGTCCGCCCGAATCCACAGCTTGAGCTGGAGCTTGATTAAAGAAAAAAGCGAAGATGGAGAAATGCAGTCCTGGACACACTATCAACCTAAAACACCCAGTTTCTCGTTCTCAGCCTCAACCTAAAATGACGGAATTACCTAGAAATAGCGGGTTTTTGGGTAATTCCTAAAATGGAGAGGAAAAGAGGGAGAGAGGAAGAGAGGGAGAGAGGAAGAGAGGGAGAGAGGAAGAGAGGGAGAGGGGGAGAGAGGGGATAGGGAGATTTAGCTGATGGGTTATTTCTGTCATACTGCTCTATTTTTTGTAATGTTTTAAAAACCGTTTAAAGTTTTTCCAACTTAGAAAGAATAGAGCAGCTTTTTTTACCTAATTTTAGTTAACATCCATAGGATTCCCATGAACAGTCCAAAGCAGTTAATAAAATTAAGCCAGGTAGGCTCGGCTTTAATAGCTGCCAGTACACTCTGCCTAATTTTTGCTTTCATCTGCATTACTTTCTTAAGCTTTCCATCAATTGCTAGTGCTAGTTCCTTACCTACTAAAATTTGGGAAAAAGAACAATCTAGAGTTTTGCTGCCAGATTGGAGCCAGATTACCTTTAGTTCCCTGCCCGCCGTTGTTAGTTCTGGAAGTTCAGGCGGTCGAAGCTGGCAAGGCGGCACTTCTGTTGACAACATCTTGAAGCTGGGGGACATCAACGATGTAAAACCTGAAATTCTGTCTTTGCAAGGAATTGAACAGTTGGCGTTAGGGGATATCAATTTAGAGAATATCAGCTTGTCAGCATTTCCCTTAGCTGGTAAGCAAACTGTCGGTCACTTGGCTGAAATTGTTCCGAATCTGGGTCAATTTCAATTGAGCGATGTTCCTCCAATTGCTTCTTTATCTTCTCAAATAGCCGGAGTGAACCCTAACATCAGCCAATTGCCAATTGGTCAAGCTGTAAAACAAGTACCGCAATTAGCGCAGGCAAAACTTAACCAAATTGACCTATCTGAATTTGCGATCGCCCAAATCCCCAACCTTAACAACGTAAATTTAGAACAGTTCTCTGGCTGGTCAGAGGAACTCATCAGCAATATTCCGCTGCTGAGTCAAGTCCCGCTTTCTAATTTTCCGGTTCCTATTGCGTCTATTGGCAGCACAATCATGCGAATTGACATGATTTACAGTCGGTACGAAAGCAAACGCAATAACACAATTTCTGGTTCTGATGTAGAAGGATTTGCGGTAGCCTGCGAGAAAGATTGCGCTTATATCGAACTCGACGACATGGAAAACGCCGGTCGCCGCGCCACAGGGCCACTAGAAGGCAAGCAGTGGATTAGCGGCAAATATCAGGAAGTGCGAGGTGGTTCTGGCTGTTTGACCGGTTGGGAACCGACGGGCCGGCATCCTTTTGGGGAAGTGTTTAAAGTAGTGGTAATGGAACCGTCAGAAACCAGCGATACTGTTGACACGGCCCTGTACTTCAGGTTTAGTTTGCCCTGCGGCAAATCGCCTTACATTATTGGTCCGGTTCCGTTTCTCAGTTACAGCGTTAATTCACCTATGTTTGTCGGTCGATTAGAGGGCGGTTCTTCTAACAGTATTTCGCGTTCAAAAGGTGTCGCATCTGAAACAAAACCTTCAAAACCGTTGAGTTCAAATCACGCTAAAGAAAACCCTTTACCAACTCAGCCTCTACCTGAATCCAAGCGAGAGTGCGCGCGCCCCGCAACTTACGTTAACGGTGTGGATGTAGCTTCATTAGGGGAGGCGTTAGCAAAGCTTTCCGAAGGAATCACCAATTTGGAAAATGCAGCCAGTGGCGATTACGAAGCTATTGGCGAGATGGTTTGTACTGAAGGATCTCGCAACTGCGGGCGGGCGATCGGTCGCTATCAGTTGATGAGTTACCGGGAAGAGGTGCAGCGTGCTGTCAGCTCAATTCCAGGGGGGGCTAACTTTCTCCTGAACGTCAACAAAGGCCAAAAACCTACAAGAGAGGAACTCTTCCAATATTTTCCTCCTGCTGTTCAGGATAAAGTCTTGCAAAATTCTCTAGCTGAGAACGTAGTCAGCAGGCAACAGGAAATTGACCCTAAAACTGGGCAGGTGTTCAAGGGCGATCGCTTAATTGAGCGAGTAGCACAGAAACACTTTGGGGGTTCTGGCAGTAAAATTGATGCCAGCTATTCCAACATTTTAGGTGGCTACTCTCTCAAACAGTACGGGGAAAAAGTTCGAGAGCTTTATAACCACAATACCCGCGACAATTGCCAAGCCAATTCTGGTGACAGCAATGGCATCACCAACTCGGTCGGCTCCGGCATTACTTTAAATGCTAGTTGGAGTATTAAGGTTGCGCCGTTCATCAGCTCTTTTTTGATGGGAATGTGGTTTTTAATTCGAGCTTTTCACAAGCGAAAGCAGCAATTTTTTATGATTCTAATCGGTTTGGGGATAGCAGTTACTCTTGGCACGGCTGCGCTCTCCCATTGAACCAGGGGAAAGAGGAGGTGGAAAAGCAAGGTATTAACAACTCTAACAACCTTCTCCGCAACCAGGACGTTTTTAATTGCTGAAACCATTGATTTTATAGCACTGATATCAATTCCGGTTGTATCGGAATGATTGGGAGCATCTCATATTGGTAAAAACACTTCTTCTTCCTTCTTCTTTCGGACTCTTTCCTCCTGACTCCTGGCTCCTGGCTCTTAACTCCAATTTTGGGCTTGGCTGCTTTCATTGAGATGCTTCCGAATGATTAAACCACAGAGGACACAGAGGACACAGAGAAAAAGAAGAGAGAGATAATAATTCCGATGTCAACGGATTAGATATGACTTCTAAGCTGTTCAGGATATAAATTGTAGAGTCGTTTTGTATTCCCCGAAGTCAGTCATAAAAATTGACTGTAAGATTTAGACATACAACAGCTTAGTTCAGCAAAACAATCTCTATTTTATTGTCTTTTTCTTCTGCTTTAGTGTCCTGTTTTTTCTTGTATTTTGTAGGAGTGAAGTAACAAATGGTTAAACAAAATAGAGTTAAGCAACAAACAGCAGGCACCCAAAAGATTGTCAACCCCCCGGTTTGGTTAAATCAACTTGGTTACTGGTTTCGCATTGGTTTGACAGTTTTTACCGCCCTGTCGCTATTATTGGGGACAGTTGCTTGCACGAATTCTAGTTCAGCAACAACCGCACCAGCTTCTTGGCAACAAGCTTTGCGAGTCACTCCAAAAGAAACTTTAACCCTAATTGTAAAGGAACACAGCAGCCTTCCAGAACTCAAAGTAGCGGCTGGGCAAAGTGCAGCGGCGGAAGCAATTAAGAGAATGCGAGTGTGGCAAGTTAATGGCTCGGTAGGACGGCTGAACCTTTATGATTTCAATAATTCCACTCTGTGCGGCACAAAAGGCTGCCTTTATGTTGGCTACTTAATTCCTAATGATTCAAGTCAAATGCCAACAGAAGTATTTGCAGCTTATCTCGACCCCCATAAACCGCAGAAAACTCCTTTGTTTAAGGCTGACAGTTCTTCGCACCAGGGTTTGCCTTGTCTAGGAGTGAATCAGCTTTCCAAAGAAGGCCGCCGCCAGCTTCAATTTTGCTACGACGGCCTTACCTATCAACTTGCTGACAGCCAGCTTTTCAGTAGTTAGTGTTTAGTAGTCTGCGGGTTCATCGAAGTCAAAATCTTCTGCTGAATCAACCTCAACTTCAACCTCAGCAGCCTCGGAACATTCATCTAATTCCTCTAATTCTGAGTCTGTTCCTCCTTCAACTTGTGCAATTTTGCGAGGGGGTGACAATTTACCTCGATTTTTGCGGTTAGTTACGCTTTCGGGCAACGCCTGGACTTCAGGTTCGACACCAGCAGCTATAGCTGGCAACCCGGCCTCGCTAGCGTCAATGAACCCAGCAATGCTATTGTGCAGTCCCCAAATCAATTTCTTTTGTGGTTTTTGACCGAGAAATAGCTTGTGAAAATTAGCATCAGTTGGCTGAGTAATGCTGTGAGTTTTGCAGCAAAAGGATTTATTTTTGCCTTCCCCTTCTTTAAGAGCTCTAAACTCGACATTCAACACTCCCAAAGAGCGCCACTTGTCATTTTTACCGCTGTAATCTCTCCCAAAGCAATCAGCAAATGCCCGTTCCAAATTGCGGTAAAATTCTTCTCTAGCGCTCTTAAAGCTCCAGAGGGCTACATTCTTGAAGCGGACGACAATCGGTACCTGATGCAGGGGTTGGTTTTTGGGATTTAGAAAGATGAGAGCGTGTTCGGAACACACTTCCTGCGTCTTTTTATCGAGGGAATCGCGATATTCGTCGTAAAGCCCAATAAAAGTACCTGCTAATTCTCCATTTTCTTCAATATCTTTGTAGCGGATGTACTCAGGCACAAAAGCTAATACCAACATTCTCGCTTTTGGGAGCAGTAAGCCTGTCACTTGTTCGCTTAGTTCGACCGTTGTCAATTCCTCAACATTAGGTATTACGTGCCATTCCGCTTTGACAAGCTGGTCGTTCGGGAGCAAAATACCTGCTGGGTTATCGTTAATCACGATTCCATAGGGCAAAGAGGGCTTGCGAGTTTGGTTGTAATCACTGTTGAATAGCTCCGGATCTATCTCGTAATAATCAGCACTCTTGTTCTTTTGCGTGTGGGACTTTCCACTAGAATTCTGTACTGTCTTACTGGGAGATTTCGCGTTATTGCTTCTTACCATTGTTTACCTATTTTTGTCATAGTCTCCCCCTTGAGGCGATAGCCGCTATCTGAAACATTTAGTTTTTTTAAGAGCTAAAAAAAATGAACAATTTGCAATTTCTGCCTAAAATTAACAAAGCTACCTTGATACCAATGGCAGTTCAACCTCCTAAACGTTCGTTAACTAGCATAGATTTTGGCGGGTTGTTGGGTCAGTTTATGAAGCCAGAGGGACTGGCAATGTTAGGGCTAATGGCAGGCTTACTTATTGCTTCCAAATTAGTTGGAAACGGGAAAGGGAAAATTACCTCCGGGCGGCTGTGCGGGACGGCTGAAAAATTGGCAGCCACAGGCTCTGCCCTCAAGCAAATGAAAGAAAAAAAACGGCAGCCCGTTACTTTGTGGAGCGGTACGCCGAGTTATTGGTTTAAAGGTTGTCAGGGATTGAGTGCTCGATTGCAAACGCTATTAGGTGCAAATCCGACGGTTTGGTTTCCCCACGCAGAACGCGGAACTTTAGTCATTGGTGCTCCGGGTTCTGGCAAAACATTCAGCGTCATTGACCGGATGGTTGAAAGTGCATTCCAGCAAGGTTTTCCTGCCATTATTTACGACAAAAAAGGAGACCAGATGAAACTGCTTGCACCCCTTGCAGTGCGCTACGGCTACGACGTGCAAGTGTTTGCGCCAGGGGAAGCTTACAGCGGCACTATCAATCCTCTGGATTTTATGAGAGATGCACAAGATGCAGTAATGGCAGCAGAAATTGGACAAGTTATTGCTCGAAATGCTAGTCCGGGGGAGAGTAAAGGCAATGAGTTTTTTGAGAAAGCAGGCGAGTTGATGGCGAAGGGTTTAGTGCAGTTGGCAAAAAGCAGTCCTTACCCGGATTTAGCTTTTGTGTACGCAATTATTCAACTGCCTGATTTGGTCAAGCGCATCGACCACGCCGTTCACCGACCCGACGGTCATCCCCTCAAAATGGACAGGTGGATTGCCTCTAGTTTTTCGCAGTTATTAAGTTCAAAAGATGCTGAAAAAACAGTGGCGGGCATTAAGGCAACCGCAGAGGCAACCTACTCCAGTTTCATTCAAAAAGATTTGCTGCGGGCATTTATTGGTCGCAGCACCATTCCAATTGCTTTAGAAGGCAAAAAGTGCATTATTTTCAAATTAGATGACCAAAGACGCACTGTAGTGGGGCCGCTGTTAGCTGCTGCTATTCACTTATGTGTGGTGTCTAATTTGAGTCGGGTACGTTCTGACCCATTTTTGTACTGCTTAGACGAGTTTCCGTCTCTCAAGTTCGACAGAATGGATCAGTGGGCTAACGAATATCGTTCTGCTGGCGGCGTGCCGATTGTTGGCATTCAATCACTCAATCAACTCTATAATCTCTATGGGGATAAAAAAGGGGCTGCGATCGCCAGTGCTCTGTCAACTCATGTCCTCTTCAACCCCGGCGATTTTGAGACAGCCGAGAAATATTCTAAGCGGTACGGGGAAGTGGAAGTGCTGGTAAAAAATCGATCGACCGGCAGCTCGACGGGGCAGCAAACGAGCCGTTCTGTCAACTGGAGCGAACAGTTGCAAAAGAAACCGCTGATTAGTCCTGACGAAATTCTGAGGTTTCCTCAAGGCAAGTGCGTCATCACTTCACCGGCCTACGCAACGGGGACGGAAGCTTTATTTCCCTACCCTCTCAAGATTCCGGTGCGGCCCGGCGACATAAAGCGAGCTAAAGAGTCTGAACAACTGTGGGACAGCCGCATCAGACCGCAGCTTGAAAGGCGGGCGAAAGCTTTGTCAGTAGAGCAGCAGACGGGTAAACTGCTCAATATAGATGAAGAGCTGGATCAGCGGATTCGATTCGCTTACCAATTGCTGCCACATCCGAACGATCCAGAAGAACCCGTGACTGTGGCTGATGTTAAGTCGCCTGTTAATGCTGCTGGTGCGAACAGCGCGGCTGGGAAAATAGCGGTTGGCAATATTCGGACAAAACTTAAAAATCTGTCATTTGGTGGCGATAGATGATGGAGCAAACTAAACAATTTTTGGCTGACATTTTGATTGTTGACGATATTCCCGCTAACATTCAACTACTTTCTCAATTGCTAATTGAAAACGGTTACAAAGTCAGGAAGTTGATTAGTGGACAGCGAGCTTTAAAAGCAGTAGAGTTGCAAGCGCCAGACTTGATTTTGCTAGACATAAAAATGCCCGGTATGGATGGTTATGAAGTCTGTCGTCAACTTAAAGCATCTGAAGCTACTTGTGATATCCCTATAATTTTTATCAGCGCTTTAGATGACGTATTTGACAAAGTAAAAGGGTTTGAGGCGGGCGGTGCTGACTACATTATAAAACCTTTTGAGCCTGTTGAAGTGTTAGCGCGGGTATCTGCCCAACTTAAAATGCAGCGTTTACAGCAACAACTTCGCTGCGCTAACGTGCAATTGGCTACACAAAATGTTCAGCTCAGCCAGGAAATTCAAGAAAGACAGCAAGCAGAAGCCAATTTAAGAATGCTGTTGCACGCTGTTTCGCACGATTTGCGATCGCCTCTATCGGGAATGTCGCTGCTGCTGCGAAGTCGCCTCAATGATGCTGGCAGTAACATTGCTATTGATAGGCGGACTATGGAGGTTATGGTGCAAAGTTGTTCGCGCCAACTCCAGTTGATTGAGTCACTAACAGCAACACAACAGTTTGATGTGAAAAGTGCTTCTTTAGCCATGAAGCCGCTGTCGCTGCCCACTTTAGTCCAAAATATTCTTATTGAAAGATTACCAATTCTCAACCAGCATCGAGTCAAGGTTAAGCAGCTTTTTGCAGCCGATTTGCCTTTAGTCAATGCTGATGCCCAGCAGCTCTGGCGGGTGTTTGGCAATCTGATCGACAATGCTGTTAAATACAATCAGTCTGGGTTTATTTTGACGGTAGAAGCTAAAAAGGAAGGTGAGATGGTTCGCTGTACGGTTGCAGACAATGGGGCAGGAATTTCTCTTCAGCAATGTGCAAGATTATTCGAGCCTTATACGAGGGGAGTTGGAGTTAGTTTAAGGCAAGGGTTGGGATTGGGACTTTTCATTTGCAGGCAAATTGTTGAGGCTCACGGCGGAGAGATTGGCGTTGATAGCGAATTGGGAAAAGGAGCGAGGTTTTGGTTGACATTGCCAAAGTTTGAAGATTGACAAGCTGTTATAATTTGCTACGCGATAGCTACGCCTCAAAAACCACTTTTTTTAGAACAATTAGAAGCTGCATTCCAACGGCTAAACCAGCCCCAAACGCAGTGCTTTAACGGCAGCCTGGGTGCGATCGCTCGCTTCAAATTTAGCTATAATCATCTCTACATGACCTTTGGCGGTGTGGACGCTCATTCCTAGTTGAGCAGCGATTTGTTTATTGCTTTTACCCTCAACTAGCTGCTGCAAAACCTGCATTTCCCGTTCAGTCAGCTTGATGTCGTCCTTCGCATAGCTATCGGGCAGTGGCGTTTTGAGATTTTGCAGTACGCAGTCGGCAATTTTAGGGTCTAAGTAGCTGCCACCTTCTTGCACAGCCGTAATCGCTGCTAGAAGTTGTTCTGCGTTAGTGCCTTTAACGCAGTAACCGTGAGCGCCGCTGGACAAAGCCGCCATTACCTGAGTTGGATTGCTGTGGTGGGTGAGCATCAGGATACGAGTATGTAGCAGGGCGGCTCTGATTTGCTGCGCGGCTGCAATACCATCGATTCCGGGCAAGTCAATGTCCATCAGCACGATGTCTGGTTGGTGTTGCAGTGCGGCACTGACGGCTTCGTTGCCGTTAACAGCTTGTGCGACAACTGTTAAATGGGGTTGGTTATTGAGGATATGCTGTAGACCGAGCTGCATCATCGGGTCATCTTCAACTATCAGGATGGTTTTTAGTTGGCTTGTTTTTGGTTGGGTGGCGGTAGTTGCAGTCACGGCTAACATTCCTACTACATTTTATCCATTCTATATTGTTTTTCTTGACATTAAAGAGTGTCATCCTCCTATCGAGAGAAGAAAAGTATTGATTTTTGGGCAATTTCGTCTGGAATAGAGTGGATGTCTCTCGATAGGAGGATGGTATTGACACTCCCCTGGCTAAAGCCGAGGGGATTCTTGTTTCGCAGAATCGACTTGCTGATGCAGAATTACTTCAACATCAGTAGCGGTCAATTCTCCACAAGCGTTCGGATCTAAGATCCAAGTTCCGGTGTGCCCCACCGTACTCAATCCGCGACTCAGGATATTTTTAGCTGCATTCCAATCCCTATCAAGTACGCATCCACACCGACAGGTATGGGTTCGCGTTGATAGATTTTTCTTAACAATTGTCCCGCAGCTAGAGCATTCTTGGCTTGTTCCGCTGGCTGGCACGGCAATCGTAATCCTTCCGAATACTTTGCCGAAATACTCCAGCCCGACTCGGAACATATACCAAGATGCGTCGTTAATCGATTTAGCTAAACAGTGATTCTTCACCATATTTTTAATCCTCAAATCTTCGTAGGCTACACAGTCGTTTGACTGGATGACGCATCTTGCCAATTTCACGGCAAAATCTTTACGCTGTCTACTTATTTTGAGGTGGCGCTTTCCTAAAATCACTCTAGCTTTTTTTCTGTTCTGCGAACCCTTGACTCGTTTTGAAACTCGTCTTTGGGCTTTCTTTAACCTACGCTCTCCCTTGCGGAGAAATCGCGGATTTTCGACGGCAACGCCATTAGAGTCTGTATAGAACTCTTTTAGCCCCACGTCTAATCCAATGGCATTGCCAGTGACTTCAATTTTTTCCGATCTGTCAACTTGAACGCAAAACTGGACGAAATACCCGTCTGCTCGCTTTACTAAGCGTACTCGCTTAATTTGAGCAAGCTGATAGAAATGTAAGTCGCGCGTCCCTTTTAATTTGAGTTTTCCGACTCCTTTATTGTCGGTAAAAGTGATAGTTTTTCGGTCTGGTGCCATCCGCCATCCGCTTGTTTTATATTCGACTGATCGGTTGTCTTTCTGAAACTGCGGAAACCCCTTTTTCCCCGGAGTCTTCTTTTTACAGTTGTCGTAAAATCGGGCGATTGCCGACCACGCTCTTTCTGCGCTAGATTGCCGAGCCATGCTGTTCAACTCATCGCAAAACGGAAATTCTTTAGCTAAAACCGCGCTGTACTTATTTAAGTCGTATTTATTAACTTTTTGGTTGTCCATCCAAAAGCGCAATGCTTTGTTGCGGATGAACTGCACTGTTTTAATTGCTTCATCTACAGCGTCAAATTGCTGCTTTTTACCATATGCTTTGAATTCAAAAACTAGCATGACTTCGACCTGATCACGATACTCTTAGGCTAACAGCGTCAGCTTAACACTACCAGCATTGTCCACAAATCTTTACAGTGAGATGTCGCAGCACTTTCAAAAGGCCGTCCTAGAAGGACGGGGTTTTAAACCTAAATTCTTGATAAAATGTAAACAGATTATATCGACACTTCGTTGATTTCATCCAAATTGATTTCATCCAAATTGATTTCATCCAAATTGATAGCTGTTGCTACTTCCTTCGGTTGAGAGGTTAGATAACCGTTGAGTTTGACAACTGTTTGTTCTGTCTCTCGTTCAATGGTAGTCAAAAGCCAATTTTGAGTTTTTCGGTGTTGCTTGCTGTCCCAGGCAAACTGAACTTTTTCTGCTGGTTGAGTCGGGTGCAGTGCCAAAATAATCAGTTGTAGCTTGTGAGGCTCGATCTCGAAGAATTCGGCAGCTACCCATAACTTAACTCGGTCTTGCCAAGTCAGTACAGGATGGCGAATCGCCCACTCAAATAGTCTGGGTGTTCCTTTGACTAAACCCACATTTGTACGGACTTGTATCACTTTAAATGGAGGAGAAGGGGAAGAATTTTCTTCTGTCACTCCCCTTTTTGTTCGGTCTAGTTTTGTTTGAAGTGGAATGTCAACAAACAGTTTTCGCTGCGGTAAAAACAGTGATGGCGATAGTTCTTTGAGCTGGAAAACCCACTGCTGGAACTGGGGGTGACTGTTGAGAATTGGCTCGACAGGTAATCCCATTAAAATTTGCTTGACAAGCAGTTGCAAGCGTTCTTGCAGATAGGAAGAAACAAGAGGTGGCTCTTGTAGTGGGCTAGTATGAATAGTTTGATTGAGGTCGGATAGAGTAAGGAGGTACATTGCTCAGAGCATAAAAGACTGAGCAATAGCGGCGATCGCCAGAAGTCAGGGGGAGTGGGGAATGAGACGCTGACTTTTCCGGCTTCTCAACTGAAAACCGTAAGGGTGCAGGCTGCTTGTTACCAACTATACAAGTTTGGCTAAAAATGCTACTGAGGAAGAAATGATATCGGCAATATCATCTGGATCGAGGGAATAAATCTTTGCTAAAACTTCTTTTTTAATTTTTTCAGAGCCTATCCTTTTGCTGCCACTCACTTGACCGATCGCCACCTCATCCAAACCGCGTTGATAAACTGATAGGGATATTTCTCCATCCAAATAAAGTTGCAGAGTCTTGGTACTGCCACCGCTTAACTTTGCCAGTTGCCGAAAGTTCTTAGAATCGGATTCGGGTATCGTTTTCCCTTTTAACCACCGATATACGGTTGAAAAATCTACTCCGATAGCGGACGCTAAAGCGCTTTGAGTCCAGCCTTCTTTCAGCAGCAGCTCGATCAACTGAGTCAGCCGCTTTTGGCGATCGAGTATAAGAGAAGATACAGAGCTAACAGTCACAATTGCTTACCGAAAATTTAGGTTTAAAGTCCTGGGGCACACGGGAACTAACGCCCTTGCGAGACACCGACAAGAGTTGGGCTGAGGAGACTCCTCCGAGTGTAAGCCGAGTAGTGGAAAGAGGAAGCCCAAAGAGTGGTCTTGGGAATCCCCGCGCGCGAACGCACCCGGAGGATGTCAACTAACGCTTTTACCGTACACTATTTTACTTTCTGCTGCGTTGAAGCCGATACTTTTTCGCTATTTTACGCCCTTTCTACAAAATTTGAGCCATCAAAGCCTTAATCGATTACGCAACTACCCTTGCACTATGCAATACTTAATCTTGCACCGCGCAAGACGGACGGAACATCAATGTCAACCTCCAAAACAGTTCGCGGTTCTGATGCACATAACTTCTCTGTTGTTCCCAGCGCTGAACTCCCTGCGAGAGTTGCACAGGACTGCCACCTAAACAAAGTCGACGCTAAAGATTTGTCTGCTCAGAGCAGTACGCTCACTGATGCTGAAGCATTAGAATTAAGCAGCTTGGAAGCTACAGTCGAACGGAGCTTGAAAGCTTTCTGGGAAATAGGGCAAGCTTTGCGCCAAATCCGGGATCGCCGCCTCTACCGACAAGACTTCTCGACGTTTGAAGACTATTGCACTAATCGGTGGGAAATGTCTCGTCGCTGGGCTTACCAATTGATCGAGGCGGCAACCGTCTATGAAAATGTGCGCCATGGCGCACAAATCCTTCCCGCCAATGAGCGCCAAGTTCGCCCTCTAACAGCACTACCCTCCCAAGAGCAGCCTAGGGCTTGGGCCCAAGCCGTTTCTACTGCTCCGAACGGCAAACTTACGGCTTTTCACGTTGCCCGAGTTGTTGAAGAACACCAGAAAAAAAATTCGAGGAATAAGTCTAACAACGAGAACAGTTCCAAAAACCAACGAACTCTCTGGGCCAATCATCCATCGTCAAACCGTGAGATTTCAGCAGCCACTCAAGAGAATGCTGAGGGATTGGGAGCAACATCCAGTCAGTCAGAAACTCAATGCCGAAGCTGCTGGAATTGCTATCATTGCAGTTTTGAGCCTGTTCAAGACGACCCTCACAGTTTTTATTGTCAAAAGCTAGGCAAACTAAGCTTTATTGAGAAAGATGGTAACGAACGAGGATCTAAATGTAAATTGTGGCTCGATCGATGGATCGAACCAGAGTTAGTCAAAAAGGCAAAACGAGCCCAACGAGATACTTTTACCTTAACTCTACAGCTCCCGATACACCTGCAAGCCCAGATGCAAGATGCGGCTAAAACTCAAGGGCTGGCTGTAGTAGATTGGGCAGCACAAGTCCTCAAAGCAGCAGCTTCTACAATCAGTTTTGCTTCTGAAGTCCAGCCTACTCATAACATTACGCCGGCCGCCACAAGTGAGAATTAGGTACGTATTGGGCTAGAAATCGTCCAAATTAAACAGCGTAAATTGGTGAGGAGATGTTGTCGTTTTTCTGGATCGGCGTTTGCCCTTAACAACTTCTTGAACTACTGGATTTGAGTGAATTGATGTCTGATCATTCAAGTCAATAACTTCTGAGCTTTCTCCTGAACTTATTTCATGTTCGACTGGATAATCAGTATCATTTTTAGCCGGGGACTCGACAGGCTCAAACCACTCATTGTACCAATAAGTGGCGTTCATTGATTGAGGTCGATCGCTACTTAAAGTATTGCCAAGGAGCAAATCAGTTTGACCCAACCACCAAATCGGAACAGCCAGCCAAGGTGAAAACATATAAAACTGAAACAAAGCGCATTTTAACAGAGTAGGGTCTATATCTTGACCGATACCGCTCAGACAGTAATTCGACTGTGTTAACATTAAAGCACCCGTACCGCACGCAGGTTCATTGAAGCTGGAAATTCGCTCTGTTTTATCACCACTGACTAACTTAGATATGAACTGACACAAAGCTAAGGGTGTCGGATAAAACCCTGAACTTTTTTGAGCAGTCTTTCCGCAAATTTGGGGTAGCAGTCTGCCCATATAATCTTCAGGATACAGCATGAGAATTGACAGGTCAAACATCTGATAGAGACGCATTGATGCACCTTCACAGCCGGCGGGTTCTTTGGGTAAAATCTTGTAAGCTGGATGTCCGAATGCGAACAAAACCCAGTCCAAGAAAAACTCCAAATAGTCCCAAGCTGACCAAGTTTTCCATTCTCCATGTTGAGGAATGCAATTGAGAGTGTTATCTAGCATGGCTTCTGCGGTAGGAGAATGCTGCCATTCGATTTGGGGAATCGGTTCTGCTGGCAAAGTTTCCTCAATTACAAATTTGGGTAAAATTTCGGGTTTTCTGTTTTCCAGAATGGCTAGCATTGGCTCCATCTTCCACCGCATCCAGGCATGAGCGGGGACAGCTTGACACAAAGCCCAATAATCCCACCTTCCCCACAAACATCGGTCTATTTGTGCGAGAATTGTTAAAAGCCAGCCCGGCTTTAAATCTCGTTTTAGGTTGGGGATTAAAGCTTGCTTTTTCTTTGGTTTATAGGGTTGATTTCTGAAATGTAACAGCATTGACTCTCTAGTTTTGGAGTCAATGATTGGCAAGACAAGCTTGTTTTTCATGAGTACAAGTCTGAAAAATGCACCCCTAAAAACCGCAGTAGCGGTTCGCACAATTTTATGTTGATGCAAGCAGCGTCTTGTTTAATAAAAACAGTAAAAACAAATTGGGAATAGAGCGTAGCTTTTTTGTGTGAAAAAAGCTACACTCTATTCCCCACTCCCATTTTCCCTATTTCTCTCTCCCCATTCCCATTTCTCAGCCGTCTATTCCACCAATTATTTTGATATTTGAGGAGTAGAAAATGCTTCGCACAGCAGCAGCCCCACCTGCTTGAGTAAAGCTTTGTTACCATCAGGGCATCCCGACTGAATCAAACATTTAGGACAGCCAGAACTGCAAGAACAACTGCGGGCTAACTCAGCAGCCGCATGAGCTAATTGAGGGAGAGAACGAAAAATAGCTTCCGAGGTTCCCGAACCCCCTTCTGCTAAATCGTAAAAGAGTCCTGCATAGTCATTTGCACCTCTCTTCTCTACCAGAAAATTCACATCATTAGGTGAAGCCAAAATAGTCAGAGGTAAAGCTGCTAAAATTTGATGGCCGAAACTGTGAATAGCCAACAAATTCGCGGGGTACTCCCACAACTGCTGATATCCGGGCGGAATCTGCTGTTGAGATTGAAGCAATTCCTGGCGAGTAGCTGTTACTACCTGTTGCAGATAACATTCAACCGGGGAATTAAAACTAATTTGCAGTACAGGAGTCGCAAATTTTATTTCGTAAGGTTGCTCAAAGTTTACCTCATTAAGAACCGATGTTAGCTCAGCAGAGCGAGTTCTCTTGCCACAAACAGGACAGGCAGTACATTTTGGTAAATGCTCTCTGTAATTGACACACTTTCTATTGAGACAAGTTAACTCGTAATTGCGAGTTAATAATTGATAACCAGTGACGAGTTGGCTAATTTCTCCCCAAACCAGTTCCAGAATAGCTTGAGCTGGAATTGCCTTACTATCCGTTGAATTGGTTTGAACATTTCCTTCAACTTCTGGAATGACCAACGGGATTTGTTGAGGCAAACTCAAATTCTGCTTGAGGCTGGTATGAGTGTGGCTAATCGCTACAGTAAACAGTCGAGTTTCAGGGGTGTTTTGCAAAATAGCTTTGCCATTCAAGAGCGAGCGCGAAGTATAAGTCACCAAACAGCCGTCTGAGTTTTGCGTGCGGTAAATAGCACCAGGAAATACCTCTCGATAAGCAATCTCCGCACTGAGGAGTTCAATCTCTTCTTGAGTCTCCGCATCCACCAGTTGTATCGTGCTAGAACCCGTTCCCCCTCGAAAGTTTACATCTTTATGGGGAAAGCCCTTAGCCCATAATTTATCCCGGCTTCTGTGAAGAACACCTTGCTCAATTAAAGCCGTTGCAATTTGAGGAGCGCTCTTGCCAAAGTAGTGCTTGAGCTTACTGGCAGGAATGCCTGTTTCGACAGCCGCGCACATCAAATGTTTGGCAATATCTATGGGATAATTGGCATTAAAGCTCACCAATTCAGATTCGGCCGACAGCAACAATTCAGGGCGTTCGGCAAAATAGTTATCCAAAGGTGATTGTGCAATGGGAATGAAGACAATTAAACCGGAGTTTGCGCGACCAGCCCTGCCAGCCCTCTGCCTAAAAGCTTGCAAGCTTCCCGGCCATCCCCTAATAATAGCAAAATCAAGTTGAGGCAAATCAATTCCCGCTTCGAGAGCGCTAGTGCTGAGGATACACTTAACTGTTCCTGACTGCAAAGAGTTAATAATTTCCATGCGGCGCTCGCTTGTTAAACTGCCGTAGAAAATTGCTACTTGCGACTCAATTCCCGAGTTAGTTTGAGTTACAGCTTCTTGCTTAAAAGTTGCCCACAAGTTCTTAATTGCTTGTCTGCCGTTACCGAAGCAAATTCCGCTTTGCCCTTGCTGCAACAAAAACATAATGATGCGAGCAACATCTGAATTAGCATCATGAGTCGGTTTAGTAACAATTAATTGCCGTTCTGGGACAGCAGCTCCGCTAGAGTTAATCCAAACTAACCGCTCGGGTTTATTGATATTTCGCTTTCGACTTCTACCAGATAGTAACTTCGCTAATTTAACGGGATTGCCAACGGTAGCACTCAATATCAGGAATTGCAGTTTTTGAGAAGAACCTCCGCGCTCGTCTACTGCCAATTTTAAGCGGCGAATTAAGCTAGCCATGTTAGCTCCGTAAACTCCGTTAAAAGTGTGAGCTTCATCTAGGACAATATAGCGGAGGCGACTTAAAAAATGCTGCCAAGGCTGACTCCAGTGAACGCCTTTCAGCGCATAGTGAATTAACTCTGGTGTGGCGCTGATTATGCTGGGATTTGCAGCTAATAATTGTTCTCGGGTTTTGGGAGGAGTATCCCCAGTTAGAAGGGCAAGGCGCGGGCGCGCAGGCTCAGGAATCAGTTGGAGCAAATCGGCAAGTTTTTGACTTTGGTCGGCTGTTAAAGCTTTCAAACCATAAATAGAGAGTGCAGTAAATTGATGTTGGATAATGCCCTCTAAAATAGGCAAGTACGCACTTAAAGATTTGCCAGAAGCTGTTGCTGTGCTGAGGATGACATCTTTGCCCTGGCGCACGGCTTTGAGTGTTTTAATTTGGTGCGAATAAAGCTGTTGAATGCCTTGGCGGTGCAAAGCAGAAATTATTGAAGGCGGCAAGTCTTGAGGAATTTTGTAGAGCTTAGGAGTTGTAGCAGTCGCGATTGTCTGATAAATAACCTCTTCGCCTAAAAACTCACACAAATCGGCTGTTGCAGTTGGCTGCAAGTGGCTTGCTTCTGGGAAGTTATTTTGGTGAAAATCATGTCTGGCTATTAGTTGGGAAAGAAGGTTGATATAATTGGGAGGCATTGGTCACTCTACGAATGAATCTTTTCTCTTTTACTACCGCTAGGTAAAAAAAAGAACGAGAGAGGTAATTTTAAAAAAACTGGGAGTCGGACTGATTCTGGTAACAATTATGGGTTTTAATCCAGGAACTAGGGAAACGGTAGGTCTCTGGCTCACGGCGCGATCGCCCCGCCTCGTGAGGCACTATAGTGAGTCTTGCAGGAGTCGTGAAACTCTCTTCTCTTTCCGACCTTCGCGTGCTTCGCGTCTTCGCGGTTCGTTGAAAACTTGTTTTTTTCACAACTTATTTAGACTGGCTATATAATTAGTACAGTACACTTTACCAATTACCAGACTTACCTCATTCAACCCCGAAGTGTTATAATATCCGATTAAGAATAATAAACTTATGCCTTACAGTAAATTCACTCTCAGCAAAGCTGTAGAAGATTTTCATCTCACAATCATTGAAGGAGCGCGTTTTTTACCAGAAATCCTCCCAGTGACTCCTAGTGTTTTACTACAGGATACTCTTAAAGAAACGATTCCCTGGGCGATCGCGGTGAGTAGCGAAAAAGCTCGTTCGGAGGGGATTATCAATCCTGTGTTACTAGAAGTAAAACGCCAACTTCAAGGACAGATTAGCGTTTTTTCAGGCGAAGAATTCAATGTAGAACCGGAGGCTGAACTCACAGGGTATGTTGACTTTCTTCTTAGTCGTTCCCCGGAGCAACTATTTATCAAAGCCCCTGCGGTTATATTGGTGGAAGCCAAAAAAGAAGACCTTAAACCGGCTCTTGGGCAATGCCTTGCAGAAATGGTTGCAGCTCAACGCTTTAACCAACAAAAGCAACAGCCGATATCGACGATTTACGGAACGGTAACTAGCGGTACAGTTTGGCGTTTTCTTAAATTAGAAGAGCAATGCGCGTCCATTGACCTTACAGATTATCCACTACCTCCGGTTGAGCAAATCTTGGGCTTTCTCGTTTGGATGATGCAAGAAAGGTGAGCTGCTATTAAACAAAAATAGCGACCTAGTGCGATAAATAAACTCAAAAACTTCTTTGATAAATTAATGAGAAAAACAACTTCTTTATCACTACAGTTAATTAATTCTGGACGCATAAACTCTATCTGTAGGGTACACCGCCGCGCACCTTACTGCTACCAATAGTAATAGTGTTGCAAAGCAGTTTTTGCCTCCAGGATTGTTAATGAAAGACTGCCGAATTAACTCGGCAGCGCTTTCCTGTTATTTAAGGTGAGTGAGTTGAGTGATGCTGAGCAAAGCAGGCAACATCGAGTCAGGCTTATCTCCTGTTTTGAGAGCGATTTCTAAATCCAACAAAATGGAGAGCGATCGACTTAAGAAGTTCGCAGATACTTCCTTAACCTCCTGCTTAAGGAAATACAGCCGTTTGGGGTTACTAATTCCGCACATACTAGCAATTTCGCTATCAGAACGTTGTTGGTCGGAATTGATAGTAGCTTTTACCCACAGCCAAGTTTTAAACTGAGTTTGGAGAGTGGCAATAATTGCTAAAGGAAACTCTGCCCGAGATAGCAATTCATCAAGCACCTTAATTGCCGCCACTGCTTGACCTTTTAAAAGAGCTTCGGCAAGTTGAAAACAGTTGGCTGTGGTAGCTGGAACGAGGATTTTAGCAGCTTCTTTCGTAATGCGAGCGCCTGCTGCATAAATGGCTAATTTCTCTAGTTCACTGACTCTTCTAGCAGAATCGTTGCCAATCGCTACCGCTAGATAACTGACAGCATCTCTGGCAATTGAGAGATTCATCTGTTTAGCAGTAGCAGCGATCGCACTTTCAATCAAATCAGTACGCCAAGGAGGAATGAGAGTAAACTCCTTGAGGTTACCAAACTGCAACAAATGCTTGACTACCTTGAGCCGTTTGTCGATAACAGCAGCAGTGAAGACTAAGTGCGTTGTAACAGGTAATTGGGGCAAAATTTGCAGCAATTCTAGCCCCATTTCTCCAAATTGCTTGAAATCGCAATTTTCAACGACAATAAGTTTGTTTCCACCGCCGAAAGGAACTGAAGCAGCAGCAGAGAGGGCTGCATCCAGGGAAGAAGCATTTCTGCGGTGGATGTTGAAATCTCGCCAGAGAGGATGAGTTTGAGTCTTAAAATTTTCAACTTCTCGTTCAATTGCGTAGGTATCATTCCCAATTAGGATGCTAATCATGCTGCTAACTCCTCCTGTTGTTTGACAGTTACAGTAACAGAGCGGCCTAAAGCTTTAGTAACGATCCGCTGCACGGATTCAAGGTGACTCTGAAACTTGTTCGCGTATTTTCTTTCTACTGCTAACACACATGAATCAGCCGAAAGTTCGGCAATTTTAGCGCGGTTTAAGAGGCTACGATTGCCTGGTTTCGCTGCTGCTACTACTTGCGCCCAAGTTGTCTCAAAGTCAGGAGAATCAGCCTCTATTTTTTGAGGGGTTTTATCAAATTTGTCGGGCTGATTAGATGGGAAAGTTGCCGGCAATCGCATTTCCTTGGCTACAGGTTTGCTTGACAGCATCAAGTTCAGCAGGCAAACTTCTAACCACGTAGCTGCATTGGTGCTAGTTCTCAATTGAAATTCTGATTTCTGCAATTGTGCACAAGCCGCATCAATTGTTTCAAAATCCAGATGAAGAGCGAGCGATCGCAGTTGTGAGTAGCCTACTGGCCCTGCAATTAAATTCTGGCAGTGGCGCGTTGATTTGACAATGAGCAAATCTCTCATTGCTGCTAGCAATCTGCTGAGAATAAGTTTAGGGGTTTTGCCGCTGTCAATGAGCGTTCTCGAAGATTGCAGTACGCTTAGGGTATCGCCAGAATGAATGGCTTTGAGAAGGGCGATCGACTCTTGCTCGCTGATACTGCCAGATACTTCTGCAACTTGAGTTAGGGTAATCTCTGAGTTTAGCAGTGAAAGCTGAGAGAGTAATTGCAAGGCATCTCTTAACCCTCCGTCGCAGGTGCGAGCGATCGCCCGCATGGCCTCACTTGCGATCTCAATAGATTCAGCGGAGCTAATTTTGTGCAATTGTCCGACAATAGCATCAACTGACAAGGCTCGGAAGTTAAAAGTTTGGCAGCGGGAAATAATTGTCGGCAGGACTTTATGTGCTTCAGTCGTACAGAGAATAAATACCACATGAGCCGGAGGTTCTTCAAGGCATTTGAGGAGAGCATTTTGAGCGCTGGTACTGAGTTGGTGACACTCGTCTAAAATCCAAATGCGGTAAGGGCTCATCGCTGGCGCAAAGTTGCTGTGTTGTATTAATTCTCTGGCATCATCCACGCCATTGTGAGAGGCAGCATCGATTTCAGTTACGTCTAAGCTTGAACAGGAGTCAATGGTTTTGCAGCTTGAACATTCTCCGCAAGGAGTGGCGGTTGGCTTTTTGCTATTCAAACAATTGAGGGATTTAGCCTGAATGCGAGCGGTTGAGGTTTTGCCTGTTCCTCTGGGGCCAGTAAATAGGTAAGCTTGAGCAATTTTGTCGGAGGTGATGGCATTGGTCAAGGTGGTTTTGATGGTGTCTTGACCCACTAATTCTTGTAGGTTTTTGGGGCGGTATTTGAGGTGCAGTGGTTGGTACATTTTGAGTCGTTAGAATACTTCTGGTAACTATTCCCCGATAGGGGAGCCGTGAGCCGTGCCTGAAGTTAAACTCATAGGACTTACGCATAAGCTCTATCTGTAGTATAAAAATTGTGCATTTTACCGCTACCAATAGTGTTACCAAGTATTTTTTGCGTAAGTCCTGGCTCAGTTGTTGGCGCTGGCGCGCCGAACACACTACCACAAGGAAAAATTGCTAAACCATCTGCTGCTGAGATACAGCAAAAAAGCACGGCATGAAGCAATACGCTTGGGATAAGACACTCATGGAGACAAAACACTGTGAAAAATAGATACTGCGAAGGCGCGTGCCTGCCCGAAGGGCTTATGCTTCGCCCAAAGCTCTCTTCGGACACAAAAAAATTAACCCAAGCGTATTGCGGCATGAAGGAAAAATCGAAAGCAAAAAGTTTGAGCAAGTGGAAACTGATTCCAGAGCGCAAAACTGGGGCAATTTACACCCCGCTTACTTGCGATGTTGGGAGTTTTGAAGATGCAAAATTGTCGGCGGTTGCGAGCTTATTTAAACCAATGGATAGAAAGATTAAAACTCACTAATTTACCAGCCAAAACGTTGCTTAAATCAAAAAAAAGTAGTAAAATTTATGTGGCTTTTTTAGATAAATTACTGTTGGCAAAAACCACTTAAACCTCCTAAATTATACACCAATAAGGTTCGATTTTTTGCAGGAGAGGGCATCAAATTTAGATGCCACTCCCACATGCACGACTATTCTTGCGGAGCGACAATATATTCGCACTCTAAAGCCTCTGTACCCGACGCAGGCGTTCCAAACGGTGCAATCAGTAGGGGAGCGGTAGGAGTTGCCATTAACACCCGCAAATCTGAGCTGGAAATCGCTTTAGCTGTATCAATCAAATAGCGGATGTCGCACTTGAGACGAAACTCACAGCCCCATAGTTTGGCATCAACTGTCTCAGTTCCTGAACTGAGAGTATTGTTGAGTGATGCTCGCACTTGTTGGGCATCTAAATCGAATTCTAAAATAGCTGTTAGGTGAGACTTGTCGCTGTGAGAAGCTAACCTCTCTAAGGCTTTTAAAAAGCTCAGCCTCTCAACCACCACTTGATGGCTAAATTGATGTCGATAGGGAGCGATAATTTGGTCACAAATTGGATATTGCCCTTCTAGCAACTTCGTGGTCAACCGCCAATTATTCCACTCGAATGCGACAAAATTACTAAGTTGCTCTGGCAAACCTTCATAGTAAATCGTAACTTTGTCAGCAGAATTCAAAGAACGCTCCAATAACCGGAGTACCTTAGCAGGGACAGTAAAATTAACTACTTGACGGCTCAAAAGATAGGAATTACTGCTTTCGTTCAATCCTAAAACCATTGCTACCCGATGCCCATCTGTCGTCCAAACTCTCAGTTGATCGAGTCCTCTGTCTGCGTCGTGACTGAGTTGAAAATTCCCTCCAGTTAAAATGCGTTTGTTTTCCTCAGAACTGACAGCAAATAAGCTAGCTTTGAGGACAGAAATTAACACGCTAGCAGGAAGCGTTACAAGTTTCTGTTGAACGCTGGGGATAGCCGGAAATTCGTCTGCAGCTAGCCCGCGAATGGCGTGCTTGCTTCTTGACGCACTCAGAGTGGCACTGACTGATGGAACGTCGCTTCCTTTAATAATTTCAGAAGAACTCTTTAAGGTAAGGCTGCCGTTAGGAAATTTTCCCAGAATGTCAGCAAGTATGGGTGCGGGGAGGGTAAGCTTTCCAGATTGATTGACATTCGCACCAAAGCTCACTTGCATTCCAAATTCTAAATTGTAAGCAGTCAGGTGCAAATGTTGAGTTTCAGCATCAGCTTCAATCAAAATATTGGACAAAATGGGATGGCTGCTATTGCTGGGAATGATGCTTTTCAGAGCCTGTACATAATCGTTAAATTCTCTTGAATCGCAGGCAATTTCAATAGCTGATGGGAGAGGATAAGAAGAAGGCAATAGTGCCTCATTTGACACAGTTTCTAGAGAAGGAGCATCGACGGCTGGAAGTGCTGCAAAATTTGTGCAATTTTGCGAGGTTTCTACTTTTTGTGGAGAGATTGTTAAGGGTTCGCAAACCGAGTCAGTTTCAGTTGTTGGTTTGACTGATTTCTTCACAGTTTTGGCAGAATTACGTGCTGTGGCAGTCGAGCGTTTTTTCTTAACTGTTCTCTCCAAATTTTCCTCTTGAGGCGGTGTTCCTGTTAGTCGAGATTTTGCCATAATTAGCCTGGTGTCAGGGGTGCGATTTGCCGCTGCGGTAGCAGCACTTATTCAGGTTGTTGAGAAAGAGGAGTGGGAAGGAGAAGGAGAAAGAGAAGGAAAAGGAGAAAGAGAAGGAAAAGGATAAGGGGAAGGAACCCACGCTTAAAAGCATAGGATTCAAGGGTAGACATTTTGTATCTAACTCGGTGGGTATCGATACAATTATTGATTTTTTGAACGTTGCTATCAACCCACAACTAAAGTTTTTTTCTCCCTCTTTATCTTCTCTTTCCCCTTGCCCTTTCGTTTCCTTGTTCGCCTTATTTTATAAATAGGACTTACGCACAGACTCTACTTTAGGAATTACGCAACTGGCATAGTCCAATCGATTTGTAGGGTGCGTCAGACTTTCGTTATAAGGCGATTATCGAGGGTTTGGGATAGTAACGTACCTTACTAATTGTGCCAGTTGCGCCCAGGACTGTACTTGTAGGTGCTGATGGCACACGTTACTACTACAGATAGTGTAAAAATTGATTTATGCAGCCTAAGTCCTGATGGAGAAGCTTTTTGAAAGTTGAGTGTTACTGACTGTTTTCTACAAACGTATGTGCCTCTTGGTTGAAGACTTTACCTCTTGGTTGAGAAGTTTACATTGTACTTGAGAATTTTATTGTTTGAGTAAAAGTCATTGGGGGCAACAAATAATATCCGATATCGGCAGCGGCTTGCACCGACATAATAAAGTCGATGGTACTCTTTAAGTTTCTGTTGCCTGCTCAAATCTTGACCGATTAACAATCTGCTGAAAAGGTCGCTTCCGTCAATACCAACTTCATCAAAAGTGCTGCCTTGCGAATTGTGAATAGTCAGAGCAAAGCAATTGTTAATTTCAGCAAACAAGTCATCTTTGAACCAGTAATATTTTCTCCAAAGAAATCCATTGCGTTTAGCACTCTTTAGCTTTTCTTTAAGTTCAGCCTGGTAACGCTTATTTTCGGACTCGTGCAGGACAAAGATTTGCCGAAATAAACCGTCATCAGTCACAATTTTTAGCAGCCAAACTCGATAGCCTCCGTGCTGGTTAATCTCAACTTCCTTGACGGTAAATTCCGTTGAAGTCGGCAAAATTACGGTTTTGCCGTCAGGTGCCATGACGGGTTTTTTGGTAATTAGCCTTTCTCCCGGTACAAATCTGGGTGCAGCTTGACCGTAGACTTGTTCTCTGATAAGGTGATTGTAGTATTTGACTCGTTTGTTAGTCCAGCACAGAATTCTGAAACGATCGGGATTTTGACTAAACTCTCGATCGATCGTTTTGACGGCATATTGCAGCAGCGTTTCTGATTTGACTTTGAATGCACCGTTTGATTTGTCTCCTTTTTTGTATTTGGAATGCGGCAAAAATATGTCTGCTTTGCTATTGACAAAAGAGCGGCATTCTGTTATGAAATCGAGTACAGGGCTTTCCCCTGCTTGCCTGACAACTTGGGTCAGTACAGCTTTACTGGCAACGCTAAAAGCAGGCGACTTTTTGTCTCCTACAGGATTGAGCTGAGCCGGGTCGCCCATTAAAATTAGCTTGCGGTGATTGAAGAATGTGCGTTCAAAATTGCGTTCTATCCATTTCCACAATTCGCTTCCAACCATCGAACATTCGTCGAGGAAGATGATATCGTAGAGGTGAAGGCTGCTGGAACTTGTCTGTGACAAGGCTTTTTCTTGTTCTTTTCTGACCATGCCCAATCCTAAAAGCTGGTGTATTGTCATAAAATCAACTCCGAAAATGCCTTGAGACGCTGCCATTTTTCTGAGGATGCCGACTGCTTTGTTAGTAGGTGCTGTGAGGGCAATGCGTTTGCTTTGACTCAAGAGTTCTTGGATAATTTGAAAGACGATTGTGGATTTTCCAGTTCCTGCGTAGCCGCACAGCAAGAAGAATGACTCGGTAGTGGTTAGAAAGCTTCTTAATTTGTCGATGGCTTGCTGCTGTTGCGGTTTGAGTGTGAAGGGAAATTGTGTAAGTTTTTGGGGTTGTTCGAGTAAGGTTTGAATCATTAGTTAGCGTCCATTACTAATTTTATCAACCTCTGATTAAGCGTTAGCTTGACGGGGGAGTCTTTCAAGAGTAGGTTTTTTAGATTCCGGGCAAGGAAGATTCCTAAGTCTTATTAATAATAAAACTTTTAAGACAAATAGGAATTTTTTCTGTTTTTTGTTCCAGCAAAAAAGCACCGTTTACACCCTACGGAGTGCTCGCTACTTCCCACTCATCTCCTAAATGGCATCCTTTCTAAATCAAGTTTAACAACTTTTTCCAGAGCTTCAAGACGCTTGTTTAATGTTTTATGTCGGGGACATTCTACAGCATACTCATATTTAGAACCTGTATGTTGCAGTTCATAAATTTGGCACTCAATTAAGTTGCTCAAGTGGCCGACTAGCTTTTTGACAGGTATTAGCCACGCTTTAGCTAACGCTTTAGTACGGAACCCAATCCAAGCTGTAAAGTAGGAGCCGTCTTCGCTAATTTGATAAGCCACATTGGGCGATAATTTAACCAGGGGTTCGATGCGGGCAATACCCAAACCTTTGAGTTCTGTCAAGCTGTAACTTAGAAGTTCTCCGCTGTTCCACTGGATGTGAAATGGACGTGGCTCTTCAACGTTCAAGGTAATAACTGTCCCCATTCGTTGAAATCCTTCTCGGTGCTGTAAAAGGCAATCTCCCTCTCTAAATCCGTAGAAGCCTTGTTTCTTTGTTAGGTTTTCTAACTGCTGCTTCCAGGCTTCTTCCCAAGCTATGTCAAAGTCGAGAAGTTCGTAATTTTCTTCGCTCAATTGTCGAGCCAGTTTTTCTTTTAACTGCTGGTTGTGGATTGGCATAGCGAATTCTAAAAAGTAGTCGGGTACTTCAAGAGCTAAATGCGTCTTAGCTCTGATTCTGAGTTCATTGACAGACAAACAGCGGGCGTCTTTTAATTGCTGGGGTGCAGGAATATCTATAGTACAACTTGTCGGGTAGCCTGGAAACAAGTTGATGGGAAAGAGATAAGATTGGTCGAGAGTAGAGATGAGAATGTGGTGTTCGCTCAGCGATTCTACTTTGAAACGAGTTGCGTTACTAAATTGTATCTGTTCGGAATTAGCGAGTACGATAGTTGTGCAAGCTGGAAGTTCTCCCGCAGTATTTTTAGGGATAAACTGAGGAACGAGAGAGATTGTGAGGGCGCGGATTTCGTCGAGGTTATAAGTCCAAGAAAATGAATCTTCGCCCGAACTTGCGTCCCAAGTAATTGTCACAGGTTTTTCAGTTTGATTGAGAGAAGTAACAGTACCGTATTGGTTACCAGTTTTAACGATATCATTTAACCTGAAGGGATGTTCTTCAGCAGGTGCGGGAATAAGGAAAGGGAAAATTACTGCAACTACTTCTTTAACTTGAGGGGATTCCTGGCTGGCTGATTCAGGAAAAGTGTTGTGGGGGGTTATAAGAGAGTTGTTAGCATTCATAATGGCAAGAATTTGGTTATCGCTTAACTTCTCCCGCTAGGGGGTAGCTTTTAATTTGGAGGTCTCCTTAACAAAGGATTCTTGCTCCAATTGCAGGAAATAAATTAGCTGTTGTTAGAGGGAGAAGCTGTTGCGCTCGCAAGCTATACTACTATTAGCCACATCTACGATCGCACAGCTATCAATCCGAGTATATTTACTCATACAATTGTAACTATCCGTACAAATGCGATAGCTCTAGAGCGTCAATCTAGACTATGATAACAAGTTGTAGTTAGTACACTTTAAAAAGTCGGCTACTGACAATTTATTGAGTTAACACCATTCAATTGATAAAAACTTCTCCCAGCTATCAGTAGGTTCTGTCGCTGGGAGAAATCGCTGGAAAGTCGGTTTATTCAACTAACGCAGGTATCTTGATTAATTCGATTTCAAACCTTCGCTGCATTCGCCGTTATTCTTGAGGCACAGTAGGCTTTGGTTGGATGTCAAAAATAATCACAAATGTGCGGGTTTTCACTAACCGCTGCAAAACCCGTAGATGATCGTCTGCATCGTTTCTCTTACGAAATCGTGCCACAATAACACGCTGACAATTAGGAAGCAGGCTAATGATACACCACGGGTGCAATTTTTCAGAGTAGGTCATTTTAGTACCTCAGCATTAAAAGTAACAGATTGTGCTCTTGTTTCATTGCTTGCCAAGACAGTAATTGAATAATCTTGTCAAAGACAGGTCACGGTGACATTGATATTTGACAAGGTTTGTGCTAAGACAAGCTCCAATTATTTTTTGAGGCTGAAAAAGCTTCATGTATAGCAGCCAACAAAACTGTTAGAACAAGTCAGCAGTATATGATTGCGACAACGTATACAGTCGTTGCCCTAAACAGTCTTTCCGTTAACAGTCTTTCCGTTATACGCGCCACTATTAATCCAGGCTATTCTCTTCGCAAGGCGGACACAGGAAAGCCACCAATGTCTCTGGAATTTCCTCAAAGTGTTCCAGCAGAAAATCCATTAAAGCCAAATGACGCAAATCGACAGCAGTAGGAAATCTGCGATTTTTCCCCTTTCTAAACCAACCCCGCACTGTAGAATCAGAACGAGAACAAATAAAAGCAATTTCCTCATAACTCACTCCCCACTTTGCATAAAACTGCCTCGGTGTCATTCCGAATTGGCATTGACTGTAAACTGCAATCAAATTGCGTTCTCTATCTGTCAAAGTCGGCTGCTTTTTTATTATCCTCAAACTTCTCCAAATCTTCCTCCCAGGCAGTATCAAACTGACACCACGTTGCACTTTTGGAATCAGGAGTAAGGCAAATGATATAACACCACATCCAACAGCATTGACATTGTTCGTAGTTGTAAAATTTGCCGATAACCATTCCTCTGTCAGCTTCTTCGCTAACACCCGTCCAGCGCACCATTTCGCCACAGTTAAAGCGCGGGGGATGAATTTTGGCAAAGTTGGCAGGCAATTCAATTGCAGGCGGCATATCCTTCAAATGTTTTAGTGGCAAAATTGAAATCAAATCTCGCTTTCCTTTTGAGATTGACATGAGTTCTCAACTGTGCATCGACTGCAACAGATTTGTTTTGATAGGTTTTTAGGCCAATTTCTTGATAAAGAAATTGCAGCGCGATATTTCCTTAAATCAATCAATTGGAATCTATATTTGACCGACTATTTCCCAATTTAAACTCTGGCTAGGTTATCAATTTTTTGAAATCCCGCCCAATCGCGTTGATATCAAATCCGGTTGCAGCAGACTGGTATAGTAAAGGTGTAGTTGCTTTCGTCAGCGAGGTGCGATGATCGACAAACGTCTCCAAATCGAACCACACCGGGAAGTAGAAGAACTATTGGAGAATATTGATGACTTGTTCTTCAGAATATAACCAGCCAGCAAAAAAGGTTGCAGGTAGAATCAAACAATAGTATAATTAGATTAGTTACTAATAATTTTCTTGGTGGCGCGGTGTTATGAACGCCCAAAAACCTGTTACCTTCAGAGACCTCATAGACGCGATCGCCACCTTGCCGATTATCAACTTTCCCGAGAATTCGAGTCAGTTGAATAGCAATAAGCGGGAAGTGAGTTGCAACAAGCGCCTCCGATTGTCCAGAAAGCGATTGAGCCGGATTTGGTTGGCTATCAAAGAATAGAAGCCAGTTAGCCTACTTGACGTAACATCCCTTTCGTCCAATAATGAAGGAATTTACTCTAAGAGGCTGCGCCGTGAAGGTTCAAGGGAATGGGCGCGCTAAGATTTTGACGCCCGCAGAAATTGACCGACTGTTTGACCGGGGTTTTATTACAGCAAGGGACAGGCTTTTGTTTGCTGTAACTTTTTACTGTGCCTGCCGCATTTCAGAGGCGTTAGCTTTAACAACTCACGACATTGTTGGGGGGTCAGTCACGTTGCGGAAAGCGACGACAAAGGGGAAATCAGCAACGCGAACGCTGCCGCTCCATCCTATGCTGGCTAAGTATTTAAAGGCTTACAATCCAGATGTGGGTTTTTTGTTTCCGGGCCGAGACAATACGAAGCCTTTGACTCGCGCCGCATCGGATGTGATTTTTAAAGAAGCTTGCAAGCGGGTAAGAATTAAGGGGGCTTCAACACATTCGATGCGGCGGACGGCTCTGACTAATTTGAGCAATGCGGGGGTGCCGCTGCGGGTGATTATGGAGATTTCGGGACACAAAAATTTGTCGAGTCTCCAGCGCTATTTGGAGGTACAGCCGGAACAGCTCGTCAAGGCGATCGGGCTTTTGAAGTAAGGCGACAGAGATCAATATTTTCCTGTCCTTTAATATTACGGCAGTTTATAGATATTCCGAAACCGACAGCATTCAGCATCAAATAGCAACTTAACTGTTCCCGTTCCGCTATTGCGCCCTTTCAATCCAATAATTTCAGCGAGTCCCCTATCGGGAGAATCAGGATTGTAATAATCGTCCCTGTAAACTCCAAGCACAACATCCGCATCCTGTTCAATCCCACCAGAGCCACGCAAATCCGATAAACTCGGACGCTTGTTCGTGCGAGTCTCTACCCCCCGATTGAGCTGAGAAAGCAGCACAACCGGCGCGTCAACCTCGCGAGCCAAAATCTTCATCTGTCGCGTAATTTCGCTGATTTTATTGACAACATTTTCATCCGCCGAATTGACCATCAATTGCAAGTAATCAACAATTACCAAACCCAAGGGGCCGCGCTCACAAACAAACTCCCTAACTCTGGAACGAATCTCCAAGGGAGACGGTTCCAAACTTTCGTCTATCCAAAAATCAGCATCGCTAACTTTCCCCAAAGCCGAAGCTAGCACTTCGTACTTACCAGCTAGGTTAACTTGCCTGATATCTTTCACCGACACCCCACTCTCAAGTGCCATTAACCGCGCTGCCAAGTCCCGACCCGGCATTTCCATCGAAAACATCAAAACCCGACCGTTCCTGGGGAGAGAAGCAATGTTGTACCCAAGCGCGCAAGCCAAAGCTGTTTTGCCGCTGCCGGGGCGACCTCCTATGACAATCAATTCGCCTCGATAAAATCCCCCTCCCAAGAGGTCGTCGAGGTCGTAAAACCCCGTGCTGATTCCAGGACAGTAGTTAGCAGTCTCCAAGCGCTGTTCCTCAATTTCATCTAGATATCGCCAAAGTTCGTGGCAGTATTCCGAAAGAGGCCGAATAGCTTTCTGTCGCTCTTCTTTGTACTTATTGAGGACAAAAATCTTTTGCTCGGCTTCATTTAGTATGGCATCCAATTCGGTGGAAGTTTCGTAGCCAAGCTGCACCAGGTCATTACCAATTTTGATGAGTTCGCGCCGGACAAATTTGTCCACGACTAGCAAGGCATATTGGTCGATGTTGACGGCTGAAACAGTTCGGTCTACCAGCATTACCAGTTTGGTTTGACCCCCTACTACTTCCAGCAGGTTGTGGTCGTCGAGAAAAGTGGTGACGTTCATCAAGTCTGTGGGCTGCTCTTTAGAGTGCAGCGCTAAAGCGGCCCGATAAATGTGTTGGTGGACTGTAATTGCTAACGCTTCGGGACGCAGAATATTTGCGACTCGGTTAATCGCGATTGGATCAATCAGAATTCCGCCTAAAATTGCTTCCTCTGCATCAATGTTAGTCGGCATAATTTTGTCAACAAAACTGACTCCCATATCTGGTACTCTCCTTTGAAATTGTTGTTACTTGAACTGTGTTGTTAGTTGCCTACAGAATTGGAAACTGTCTACAGGAATTGAATAATCAGTGTTTTCACAGCTAAACCTCATAGCTAAGTAGTAGACAATTTGTTCAAAATTTGTTTTAGTTGCTGAGGAAATCGATGCATCCACTGCAAGTAAATTTGCTGCTGAATACCTAGCGCTGCAAAAGCTTCTTTGCCTAGTTGCTGGAACTGTTCGCATAACGTTCGGTGAGTTTCTAATGGCATATAATGAGGGTCAACATAATCCTCAGTTATTCTTGTTGTCTGTGCAGAAGGAGAATCTTTTGGAGTTGGACAAGAGCCTGTTGAAGCTGGAGACGAAACAACATTTGTTGGGTTTGAGTTTTGAAAACCGTTAGTTTTTTCCCACCAGCGACCGCGTAAACAATCAACGACCCACCCTGAAGGGTTGGATATTTGCTTTGTTTGGCTTCGGACTTGCAGCAAGTTTATGGCGGCTTGGATTTCGTTTAAGCTGTGCTGGAGTACACAAATTTTTAATTCGGGATTCATGCCTCCTGTAGCTCGCGTAACGGCTTCGACAATTTCAGTTGCATCGGGATTGGCAATTGGAACAGCTTCGAGAATTTCAGTCGCATCAGGATTAGTAATTAGACCAGCTTCGAGAATTTCAGTTGCATCGGAATTGGCAATTGCAATTGGTTGGACAGTTTCAGTTGCATCGGAATTGGCAATTGCAATTGGTTCGACAGTTTCAGTTGCATCGGGGTTGGCAATTGCAACCGCTTCGATAATCTCAGTCGCATCAGGATTAGTAATTGGAACGGCTTTGACAGTTTCAGTCGCATCAGGGTTGGCAATTGCAACCGCTTCGACAATCTCTGTTGTATCGGGGTTGGCAATTGCAACCGCTTCGACAATTTCAGGAACTTGGGGAGTAACGGTCGAAGATATTTCAGGACTTAACGGAACAGCTTTATTGATAGGTATTGGTGATTTGGCGGCAGAGATTGTTGGATTGTCGAGGCTGTTGAGTTCTGTCAGCAGTTTTTGCGGGGGTTTAGAGGTCAAACCTATTTGTTCTGAAGTGCAAGGCATTGCCACATCGACTGCCTGACTGTTATCTGAATTAATAGTCAGACATTCAGCGGTTGCGGCGGAATATTTGTTTTCAGTAAGGGTTTTTAGTTCTTGTTCTGAATTTTTATTTAATTCAGTGTTTTTAGATTTGAGCCCAGTTATAACCTGTGGTTTTTTATCTGGTGATGTTAAATTTTCTCCCTCTTGATAAAAATTTAAAAAAACAGCAGCAACATTTTCAGTGCTTTGCTGTCCTTTTTTATCCTCTGTAAAGAGTACGGCACCATCAGGGTTTGAACCCCCTGTTTGCTCAATTTTTGGCTGGTTCAGTCGATTTTTTGACTGCTTGCTCAGTTTTTGGAATTTTGAATGGGTATGAGTGAAGGGGCGAACGTCGCCCAGGTGCTGCACTGCTATGCGGAAAATGCCACGCCCGTAGTTTTTGAGGATTTTGACTAAGCCGAGTTTTTCGAGCTGTCTGAGGGCTGCCCGCCTGGTGTTAGGGCTATAGGGTTTGCCGTTTCTGACTGGGGTGGCTCGTTTTTCGCCCAAGGGGATGCAGTTGATGTCGATTTCCTCTGGTTTGCCACCGATGCAGGTTCTGTAGAGGTAGAGGGCGAGTTTGAGGGCGCTGGGGGTAGCGCCTTCTAGTATGTCGGCTAGGGCTTCGTAAACTGCGGCGTGTCGGGCGAATGGCGGTTTGTGCCAGGTAGTTGTATCTGCAACCATTTTTTGTTCCGAGGTAAAAATGAGCGTAAATGTCCTTTCATGCGACTGTGACAGCCGCAAGGTTTGCCAGAGGGGTTGTTGTGAATTTGACCGCGGGCTATTGAGCGCTAATGCAGCGCTCGCTGCACTCAATAGGATTTCGGGTTGGCTTCAACAACCAGGTGTGGTAGTTGCGCCGGAACCCGATTCATAGCGCCGTCGCTTGAACTATCGGCAAACTTTAGTGAAGCGGTTTTAAGGTCTTGTACTTTTGCGATCGCTTTTTTGTAGCGATGCAGTTGTCCTAAGTCCAGCAGTGTTGAGACTGACCGCCCTGCTAAAAGATGAGAAAGGGTGCGCGACTATTTTTTCAATCCTGCCAGACCAGCCGATACGGGATTTGGTGGCGAATCAGTCTAATAAGACTGATAAGAGTTGTTCTAAAGGCTGAAAACTTTACGTAGCAAGAGTTTCAAAAATGACTTGTCGCGGCATTCTAGAGGTTTTGTCGCGGCATTCTAGAGGTTTTGTCGCGGCATTCTAGAGGTTTTGTTCTAACGGTCAAACTTATATTGGGTATGGATTTGAGAGCTATTTTCAATACCTATTTTTTTTAGAACAAGTTTCAGAACAGTCCGAGCATTCTTTGCTGAAAAAAAAACCAGCCGGGAAAGGTGGGTTTGTAGGGTCGCTTTGGTGAGAGTTATGTCCTGGACACACGGGTGGTCATCACCTAGCCCTGTCTGGCGTGTTAAATCTGAACCGGAGAAAAAGGATAAAACCGCTATTTCACGTTCGGGTTTTTGAGACTTCGATCAAAAAAAATTGTTTTTCGGAACTTGGACTCACAATCAAAACGCTGAAACTTAGTAACCTCGTTCCTCACGCCAGACAGGGCTAGTGGTCATCACCTGAGTTTGATGGACGAGAATACAGAGGCTACAGCCCTTGAACCGGGGAAAAAACTAAGGTTATGGCGATGTTAGTCAAGCTCTGCTTGCTGTCGCTGTTTGAGCGTAGAATCCCCGTCTCTTGACTAGCGGGGAGTATGTCAAATTAGGACTAAGGCTAAGCATCATCAGGATAGAGGCTCTTCAGGGGGGGTTGCCCCTACTTTCACACCGTATATTGAGGCTGTGCGTAAGTCCTAAATATGTCAATCTGAAATGCTTAACAGATGCCAGATTTGGGATTCTAGTTCTGGTGCAGGGATTCGCTCCCCACGTTCCAACATAGATACATAACGCTGCGACACCCCTAGCCAGCCAGCCAATTGTGCTTGACTCCAACCTTTGGCTGTTCTTGCTTCTTTTATCTCATTGCTTGTCAGTTTAGGTTTGAGAGCTTGTTTCAGGCGGGGTTGAACCTGTTTGAGTTCAGCTTTGGTTGCCAGGAGTTGGGGGATAGGTGCTGGCGGATGGATGGTAATTTTGGCTGCCAATAGCGTGTCAAAGTATCCTCGTTTTTTTCGATACTTGCTACCGGGTCTCAGCCATTCTGGGTAGGTCTCTTGGTCAAACTCGATTTGAAACGCTCGCTGGAGTTTCCACAGCACTTCCAGGGTGTGATTCCAGCTATTCATCAGCGTGTAAGCTTTTCTACGGTCAGACCGGGCTATATCGATTACCGTTTGGGGTAGGAGCGCTTTTAGAAGGGTTTCCACTTTGTAACTGCCACTGGTGTGAAATCGGCTTTCCATCGTCAGATGAAGTGCTAAGCGCAAAGCCAGTTCATCATGGTAGGTATCGATTTTGAGAATCTCCTGAGCTAAATAGCCAAACTGATACAAGGCTTCTTTGGCGAAGTAACCTGCTTTGTTCAAGAAGGCATGAGTCCAGAGCCCCGGTTGGACTGTGATGTAGACTTCATCAGGCTGCTCTATTTTGCCCTCCAGATTCTGCTGACCTGTTAACTGAATTTGAATATTCCACATTCGCGAGATGTCAACGCTGGCTCTAATTCCACCTTTTTTGTGTTGGCCTTCAACCCATGTGGCTTTGATTGCTAGGCAACCTAGAGCATACGCAGTTTTAGCTAGTTCATTCAGTTTTTTAGACGCGGGCAAGTCTGTGCGTTTGTCCCAGCCCATTTCCTTGATTAAGTCACTGCCTTCGAGAGTGAATAAGCTTTCCCACGGCTCTTCTTGTCTCATAATGTGAGCCGCAAAAATCAGGTGCAATTTGGCAGCAGTTAGCCCAAATCTGTCAATAATTTGCATTGCCTCGTCTAAAGGCAACAGCGTGATGTCGCCGGGGCTGGCAATGTAATGCTCAATGATGTTGTTGGGGTTGCCCTTGGCTCGGTGTTGGAAGTAGCCGACACCTGAAGGGTATTCTTGCCACAAGTCTGTTCTGAGTTGTGCGTGGAGGCTGGATACCATAGGAGGGGGTGTCGCAACAGGGGCGATCGGTCTACTCTGGTACAGACGAGGTTCTGTAATGGGTTTGTCTGGGGTATCTCTAACTTCAGCCAGACTTTCTGAGCTGGTGCTGTCACTCATAGTTTTAGTCAATAGTTAGAACCTAGTATTTTAATCACTGGATTTTTAATAAATTCTAGAATTTTAAGTCGGCATAATGTCGTCAAGTTGCAATTGTAAATTGGGAAAGAGGTAAGAAGAAATCGGCTCTCCCAAGCGATATTGTTGCTGCTGGTAAACTCCATCAATCAACTGGCAGACCGTGAAAGTAGGTTGCTTGGGATTGCCGATAAATTGCAAACCCCCCAAGCCTCGAAAGTCCACAATCCAATATTCTGCAATCTTCAAGAAAGCGTATTCTTCCACTTTTCTTGCATAATCATCTTGCCAATTAGTGCTGACAACTTCGGCAACAAGCTTAATTGTACTATCTTTACAAATCACTGGTTCTTTTTGCCAAAGGGGTTCACTACTAAGTTCTGCTTTATCTAAAACAACTACATCAGGACGCAGTGCTGTGGCCTCAGCGTATAGGGGTTTTATTAAACAAGTTTTTGGAACCAACCAATTGAAATTACCACGAAAAATTTCTACGTAAATTCTACCAGCAATACTACCTGCAACCGCTTCGTGAGGACCAGTAGGTTCCATATCTCTGAGTTCTCCATCAATGAGTTCATATCGTGTATTATCCCCATATAGGGCAATAAACTCCTCAAAGCTAAGTAGTTTGGATGGGGTGTATGTCATAGGTTATTTTTTAATGGGAGGTAGCTTAATTAGAAGTTTTGTGGGGTAGTGAGTAGCGATCTGTTAAGTTTATTATACTCGCTCGATTGCATGACCGCCTTCGAGCTTGTCAAACTAATGGAGGCGGATTACGAGCTGATAAATCGCCTCGTGCCGATTCCAGAGAACCACCCATTATATTCCAATCAATGTCATCATCGGGGAACAGCGATAATTGTCCAGGCGAGACGTTGGATTGCCCGCGGTTGTGGTAAGAAAGATGACACGCAGTACAAAGGCCTATGAAGTTTTCTGGGCGATTGTCCTCCGGTATCCGGTTGCGGTGGTGCACTGTCAAAGTTAGGGAACATCGTTCGGACTTGGTTAAGCCACTTTTCTTACCGGGTCGGAGGCATTGTTGGTTGCATTTAGTACAGCGCCAGAGCGCACTTTCTTTCACGGAGAGCGCAATAAGAGTGCCAATTGTCGGGATACCTCTGGGGTTTTGTCATAGCTCATTTCTCACTCTTGCGGCGATCGCTTTTGTTACCCTCACTCGGAAGCCATCAAGTCAAAGAGTGCAGTAAATTTGCTCAATATTCCATATCTCTTAACGCCTTCCTCACTATTATTCCACTTTTAGTATAAGAGAGTTCGGATGAGTGGTACGAATACTCTTCCTCAAGCTTTAAGATTTATGGCTAACCAACTTGAAAATATCAGTGAGTTGCTTTTCGGTTTTTATAACCGAGATCAACCAGTTAAATCCTTCACGTAGCATCAACAAATAGCCCAATCAGCTTAGTTTATTTTTTCGACAATTAATCCACCCTGCCATCCCTCAAAGAATATGCCTGGAAAAATCCTCAAGCTACACCCCCAATTACAGCAGAAAACAATTTTGATCAGCTTTTAGATAAAATCAAAACTAGAACCGCCCTTTATCTCGGCAAGCGTTCTATCTTTAGTCTGCAAGCTTTTTTAGAGGGTTACACTTTAGCCTGTCGCCAACTCGGAATTCCTGTTACTGAAAAGGAACAAGAATTTGCAGAATTTAAAGACTGGATTGAAAAACAATTTAACCAGCCATCTACCCAGTCTTGGGCGCGAATTATCCTTTTGTATTCAGAAGATGAATTCCAAGCGCTTGATACATTTTTTCAGCTATTTGAAAATTTTTTACAGCGCGAATCCTCGCTTGATGCCGACACAATCTCTCGCCACCAGCAGCCCCGAAAATGGTAATAAAAAGCAGCTAAATTCAATGCTTGAAAACTTATCCGAAGAAGCGCTTGCCCAACTTCGTGAAGAAGCCGAATCTTTGCACCAACAAGAAAAAAGCCCAGTATAGAACCGCTTTGAGATCTTGAGGGCGATCGCTCGCGAGAAGTCGATCGGCTTTTAGCAGTCGGGATCTCTCGGATATTTGGTGCAGAAGGTAGCAATTGATACTAAATTGCTATAAGTCCCCACTTCAGTAGCACTCCGGTGAGACCGGATTGGGGAAGAAAGCGCTGATCGAGCAAGCCGGATTGCGAAAAGGCTCCTGAGCGACTTGCGGTGATGAATGGTTTGGCTCAACTTTGGCAAGAGGAGTCTAACTCGAAGTTGCGGGGGTTTTCCAGTACCCAAGAACTGCTGAGCGGCTGATATTCATAACTTGAAAAGGGGCAAAAGTCATTAGAGTCTTGAGCAGTTATATTACACAGCAGGCGAAACTGGAGTGGTGTCGGCGGTTGATTGACACGCTCTACGCGCACCTCTACCAAACTGGGATTCCTCAATAGAACTTCAAAAATCTCACTATTCAAATATCGCGGACAATACCCGACGATCTGGTGGTCTTCTGTATTTAAAGTCAATGCTTTAGAATCATAGGGGTTTTGAAATTCGTGAGTCAACCACAACTTTTCTCCTGTCTCTAAACGGTTAATTCGCTCAATTGCACAGGGTGGCAAATACCGCAGTCCGTGCAAGAAAAAGTGAAGGCGATACCGCCCTTCTGAATCTGGCTCAGGAATGAGAAAAACAGTTAGAGTATCTGTTTCTCGCCGCCCACCGCTACGAGCTAACATGGCAATTGGATCGCTTTCATTTTGAGTCAGATTTAGCCAGTGAAGAAAACTTGAGTAATCGGGGCGATTTTTCGGCATCAACCGATTAGCAAATACGGGAAATAAGTAGGTTGATGTATATACTTCACCTAAGCGCGGAAACGAGGGTAAGGGTTCAAAACCGCACTTCTGTTGAGCTTCTAAAACGCCTTGCGTGTAGGTAAATTCGTAGTTGGTTCCATCAAATGTTAGCCTGCCAATGGGAAACCAGGAAGGGGTGTTTGGATCTTGCCAAGCCAAAAAAAGCGTTGAGTGTGTTTTCACGGTAGCGTTTTCCTCAAGTTAAGCAGTCTGTGTTGATTGAATTCAAGAATCTTTTGGGCAAACTCGGCTGCAATCGGTGAGATACGAGTGTTAGGAATTCGATGAAAAATATCCACTATACTCGCCTTTGAGATACTTTCAAGTCGCTCAAGCCATATATGCGCTGCATTCGGAAATCGACGTGCAGCGCAGTCAAATACATCAATTGTTTTGAGAGGCTTTTTATCATCAACGCTGCCATAAAACGCCGAGAAACATTTGTTAGCATAAGCCTCAACTGAGCGTTTTTGCCTTTGTCGATCTGAGAGGTCGCGCCCCAGACTGGAAGCATGATCGTAACTGGGTGCTAGGTGTGCTGTTTTGGATGTAGTGGACGCTAGATTTACTGTTTCGGATGCACTGGGTGCTAGGTGTGCTGTTTCGGATGTAGTAGGCACTGCCTTATTTCGGACACCAGCAGCCGATCGGATTGCAGCAACCTTACGCCTCGAAAAGCTCTTTTTTGAGGTCGTTCGCTTTAAACCCATAAAAACCGCCTCAAAGGCGTGTTTAGCCCAAGGAATTTAGAGCGTTTTTGGAGTTTTCCTAAAACAACAGAAGCCTACATTGTACCCGCAAGGCACAGTGTAGACTTCTTCACTCTGTCATAAGCTGCATCTACGCGGCTTTTAAGCGATCGATCCGGTGCAGTCGCCTCCCCTATACTTTTGGCTTTTAAATCGGCCATGCGCTGTTTGATTTGGGTCAGAGAGAGGTCGAGAGCGATCGCCTCTTCTAACAATTGGGAGCGCTCTGAGCTATCCTTAATTCGGGCGATCGCTCTGGCTTTGGTATACTCAATCCGTCCTTTCCGCAGCGCTCCAATCACATCATCTGGCAGGTTCAGCAAGGGGAGGCGATTGGTTCGGAAACTCTCTGGAGTGTACTTCCCGACGAGTGCAAATTGCAGGGCCTCTGCGTCTGTCAGTTCCCGAATCACAACAGGAATCTCAGTATTTTCAGCGAACCTATTGGCGAACTCGCCATTACAGAAATACCCTTAAATTTGGTAGTAATCGATTTAGAAAAAATAGAGGTTCAACAATGGATAACTTAACGGATAATCCAACCACATACCGAGAAATTGTCAAACAGGTAATCGGGAAATATGCCCAATTAAAGCCTTCTCACGGAGAGATCCGACTTGATCCCGTGTTTGACGAAACTCACGATCGCTACGCCTTGATGCAAGTTGGTTGGGATCGGGGGCGGCGAATCAGAGGAAACCTCATTTATATCACGTTGGAAGCTGGTAAAATCTATATTGAATATGACGGTATGGAATGCGGCATTACCCAAAATTTAATTGAGGAAGGCATTCCTCAAAACGATATCATCTTAGCTTTTCTGTCACCGCCGCAAGTCCTTATTACCGCATAAAAACAATGCCCGTGCTGCTAAAGAAACCGGGTTTTTTACCTAATTTGTCGGCGACAACATTTTATTGGTAGCGCGCCTCAGGTAAAAAAATATCGGTAATGTGAGAAAATATTGGGGTCTGACGCACTCTACTAACTGCTATATGACAACCCCCGCCGAAGTCCGCCAACACCTAATCAACGCTTTACAACTCGACCTGATCGGCCCCATCCCCGACGACGAAGCCCACGCCGCAGAAATCATCAACCAACCCCCTTCCCGCTGGTATCTCAGCGGTTTTCTCGTACCCTGGTTTGCCAAGATTAGAGGCATACGGAGCGATGAAAACGGCGAGTGTTTCCACTCGATCGATTTTAGCAAGCAGACCGATCGAAACTTTGCCGTTATTTCTCAGTATTTTGTTTCAAAACCGCCTCAATTTCCGCCAGCTTTTGGCGCAAAACCTCCTGCAACTCCACCAGTTGTTCAACCTCAGCTTGCTCCAACACTTGCGGTGACAGCTTTTTCAAATTCCCGGCTGCCAACTTAACCTGCTTGAATTGGCGGGCTGCCCCTGGGAAATCATCCAGATTAGAATTGATAATTTCTTGCACCAATTTACGAGTTTGAGTCACCGACAATTTCTCGGCAATAACTCGATCGGTTGCTTGAACTCTAATCGGCTGCGCTTCTTCCTCTGGCAAGACTAAATTTTTAGCAGAGAGTTTAGAAAGAGCCATTGCATGAACCCCTTTAAGTCCTAATTGCCTGATAGCAGTCTTAAGGTCATCAGCCAAAGACAGCATCGGGAAAATGTTGGCATCGATAGAAGCGGGATTGAGCTGCAAATCCAACAGTGTCCGCAAAACGGCCAACTCTTGTTCATCCAAACCCAAAGCTGCCAAACCCTGTTGCTGCTCGTCAGGTGCCACCGTCACCAACTCGGAAACCAAGTTCATCCGTTTTTGCGCGTTCAAGCGTCGCACCACTGTCGAGAGAATGCGGGGGATAGTTGCAGCTTCCAAACCCGTATTTTCAGACAACTCCCGCACAATAGCTTCTGCTTTATCGAGGGGATTGAGATCTTCCCGGTGCAGGGAAGTCAGCAGTGCTTTGCGGTGCAAAGCCGCGGGTTCTGGAACGATCACAGCTTGTAAAGTTTCCCAGCCCAGATTTTTAGCGCTGCGCCAGCGCCGCTCTCCATCGAATATCACCAAATCCCCCCGTTGAATCAAGATAATGGGTTGCAGTTGTCCGTCACTAGCGAGGGAACGGGACATGGACTCGATACTTTCCGCCAAAAATGTCTGTCTGGGTTGTTCAGGATTAGGCTGAATTTGTAAGAGTGAAATGGAGAGGATACCGCTGGCGGATTCTAGTTGTTCTCGCAGTGCAGTCAATTGAGATTCCAATTCCGTTGAACCCGATTTTCGCAGTTCTTCAATTTCTGCTTTGAGTTCCTGAATCTCGGATTCAGCTTCAGAGAGGTGCATTGACTGCTTGGCGGATGAAAAATAATTTCCCAAGTCGGGAGCTTTACGGGTAGCCATAGCGATTTTAGATTTTAAATTGGGGATTGGAAGAAGTCAGTTCATGGCTATAAGCCAAAAACGAAGGATTCGTTTTCGCCGGCGCAAGTTGTGACTGTGAATCAAACACTATTTCTTTTTTTTTCCTTTTTTGGCAATAGCCGGAGCAACTCCATTTCCCATTAAAGTAGCCAGGTGCTTAACAATTTCTTTGAAATCGCCTAAAGCTGGGTGAAGCGGGCGATAAAGGTGTAATGGCAACCCTTGACCGCTGGCATTAACAAATTCTGCACTGTCCCGAATAGGTGGAAAAACGCGGATATTCATCTGCTCTAGCTGGGCTGGCAAGGACTCTAAAAGTTGTCGGTGGACGGCTCGTTTCGTATCGTATTGGTTGGGTACAAACCCTAAGATTTCTGGTTGCGGCTTGAGGCGTAATTGTTTGCAATGGTGATAGTACCACTCCAGCAGGTGAGCTGCTCCTTGAATTGATTTTGGTTCGAGCTGTACGGGCACTATTATATGAGTGCAAGCAGTTAGTGCCATTAAGGGCAAGGGGCCGAGGGTAGCGGGGCAGTCGAAGATAATTAGGTCGTGATCCATTGGATAGTCGCTCAGGCAATCGCCTAGAAGATAAGCGCCACGTTTGTGCAGAACTAACTCGTCTGCTGTTTGTGTCAGCGTCATTCCGCCTTGACAAACGGTTACATTATTGGTGTGGGAACTCCAGGTAGGAGTAAGAGGCCAAGAGCCGTTGAAGCTTTCTCGCATTATGGCGGACAGTGTGTGTTCTGGCTCTGGCGGATTTAGACCGCAAAAAAGGGTCAGGGAGCCTTGGGGGTCGAGATCCATAATGGCTACTTTCAAACCCCTTAACCCCAGTTCGTAGGCGAGGTGAACTGAAAGTGTGGTTTTGCCAGTGCCGCCAGCATTGCTGATGACTGCTAGTCGAATTTGCATGGTTTTGAATTAAGTAGATGATTTAAGTATCATATATCGAGAGTCGGCATCAGATATCGATATATGAGAGCATCGCGGTAAACCACCGTTGGGCCCCACGTTGAAACAGCAAGTTAATATTTAGTCTGACGAGCAGATTATCGTCAAGTTTAGTACGGGGAAGATTGTTGAAAAGAATTTAAGTTTGATCGCTCGACTGAAACACGGAACGTCATATATCGATATCTGAGGTATGGGATCTAACCGCCGAGTTAACTTCGATCGCAGTCTTGGGACGGTGCGAGCGTACAATGTACTAGGGAACTTCAAAGGCACGGAAGGGTTGGGCGAGTCAACTGAACAATTTGCATTAAAATACCTAGAATGAGTTGAATATTTTCAATAAAATGCTCTGTTGTTTCAATATAAACCGTACTTTTTTCGAGTTTCATAAACTTCCAAATACTGCCGGTTGTAACGGCACCATAAACACAAGAAATACTGTTGTTTTTTTGAACATTAAACATCTGGGCTGCCAACATTTCAGCAATGCACTGGCCAATTCCCGATTTGATATTGTCATTCTTGGCTTCGACAAGTGTAAACACAGGGGCGTTTAAAGATAATTGTTCTGGTGAATGGCTAATCATAAAGTCACAGACACCGTTGAGTCCTTTGACTCGATCGATATTGAATTCCGTACCGGAAAACAGGCTGATTTGACGATCGCAGCGCCTGCGGAGTTCAATCAATACCGGAGCGACAATCATCTCAGAGCGCGCTTTTTCCGTGTCGATTCCCAAGGCTAAGGGAATATTTTCTGCTAAGGTTTCCTTTAAAAGCTGACTGGGTTCTATCGGTTCTACAGCCGTAATAACTTCAGAGACTTCTCGAATTGTCAACCCGAGTTTATTTTTAATATCATCTAGGGAAAATTCGCTATAAGACATAGTTGCACCCTTTCACTCCGTCGTTCTAACTTTATACTTAGATTTAGATAAACACATTGCCATTTACCTGAATTTTCTCAGTCAGTGTTTTAACCTAAGAGCGTTTTTTAGGAGTGCAAGCATCCTGCTCGCTTGCATTTCTATCTCGCGAAAGAGAACTCCGGCTCGCACTCCTGTTTTTACTAAATTGGGATAATCCTAACAGATACAACAATAATAACCTTTGTTCCCCCTCCCAGTTCGCTCTGAATCTCCAAGTGACGTACTCCCACACTCAATCAAAGACTAGAGTGTGGGCTTCTCCTCCGAGAATTCCCGGATTCGCGTTTTATAGTGAGGCGAACGCCCAACCCCACTTTCTTTATTAGAATTCCAGAGTTCAGGTCACGAGGCATGGATGTACCACAAGAGCATTCATGCCACCTATCACTTAACTCCTTTGAAACTCTGTTGAGGCACATTGCACAATGTTGAGATGTTCCAGCAGGATTAACTTTCACGACCAACCGCCCAGCTCTTTGGGCCTTGTACGGAAGGATTTCGTTCAAGAACCCAGCTATCCCCGCATCAGCAAAACTCTTGTTCAACCCGGACTTTGCGGATTGACCATTAGGCAAAAACTTACCCGATTCATCTTGCTTGGGTTTGTTGCGTTTTGCCATATTGGAAACTTTAAGGTCTTCTACAAAGATAACCTCAGCCTTGTTGACCAACTCACCTGCAAGCTCAAAATGCCATTGTTTGCGTTGTCTAGCTACCTGTTGATGTAACTTTGCAATGCGTGACCCAAGTTTGCGACGTGCAGTAGAACCTTTTTTTCTTAGCTCTCTTTTGGTTTGCAGTTTGGCTAATTTCTCTTCGGCTTGCCGATAAAATTTAGGAGGTTCTACCATCGTGCCGTCTGAGCAGACGGCAAAATATTCCAATCCCGCGTCAACGCCAATACTGTTAGTTTCAGTCGGTTCAATGCCAATAGTAGGAGTGTCAGGGACTGATGCATCTTCTAGAGTCAGTGTCGCATACCAACCATCTGCTTTGAGAGTAACCAATGCTCTCTTAATGACAAAACTGTCAGGAATAGGGCGATGTTGAATGAATTTGATTTTTCCTAGCTTGGGAAGTTCAATTCGATTCCCTTGGATGCAGTCAGACTTCACTCGCTGATAAGCGAAAGTGCGATAGCGGTTTTTGCCTTTAAATCGAGGCTTCCCGCTCCGCTTACCATTGATATCACCTTTGATAAAACGAGCAAATGCCAGGTCTACTCGCTTCACCATGTCCTGCAAGACATCGGCATGGATATCTTTGTACCATTCTCTTTCTGTCTTGAGAGACACAAGTGAGCGTTTCTGTCCGTAATACTCAGGATGTTCCCTTGGGGATGCAATACTGCATACCAGTGGACAGGCATTAACTGAACACCTGTTCATTTCAAACCAATCAAATCTGTCTGCCAACAAAAAATTGTATTGATGCCGTAGCATATCGAGCCATTTGCTCATACGGCGTCTTTGGTCGGACGTTGGCAGTAGTTTGAACTGGTAGGCTAGTTTCATGAGACAATTGTACTGCATATTTAATGTAAATACAATCGTGAAACAAACAGAAACAACAACGTTTAGGCTTACTTCAGAAGAAAAAGAGGTTCTGGTCAAGTATTGCGAGTTAACATCTCGAACCCAAAGCGATGTGTTTAGAGAATTCCTACGAACATTACAAAAGAAATTGTCAAAGAAGGGGGTGTTGAACCCCCCTCTTTGACCCGCATTCCTCTCAACGCTGACCCTAAGAGGGTACAGCGTGAGGCTCCTGCGGCTTTAGCTGAGCGCTAATCTGCTCGACCCGCTGCCACATTCCACCCAGACCAAATCCGCTGACTTGCTACTGCGGATCGAACCCGCATCTGTCGTTACGTACAGACAGGTACAGCCGATAGCATGGAGTAAACAATCAAGTGAGCGTGAGTTGTTAGCAGATTATCGGCTGTACCTCTGCTCGGCATTGCTCTGTCAAATCGTGCTGCTCTGAACAAAATCGTCCTAATGCTTTGCGATCTACCGAACGTCACATATCAATATCTGAGGTACGAACTCTAAAAACCGAGTTGATTTTGATCGCAGTCTTGGGATTTGGTGATCGTACAATCTACCGAACGTCACATATCAATATCTGAGGTACGAACTCTAAAAACCGAGTTGATTTTGATCGCAGTCTTGGGAT